>SKSP01000409.1 GCA_007122945.1 Ilumatobacteraceae bacterium
CCGAACGGGAGCTGCATGTGGGTGTGCACGTCGATCCCGCCGGGGATGACGTACTTGCCGGTGGCGTCGATCGTCGCCACGTCGGACTGCCCGGAGATGCCGAGCGCGGCGGCCTGGCCGGGTGCCAGGACCGCGGCGATCGTCTCGCCGTCGACGAGGACGTCGCCCTCGGCGCGGCCGTCGGCCGACACGATCGTGCCGCCGGTGATGAGCGTGCGGGTCATGGTGTCCTCCTCACTCCTCGATCAGGTCGAAGTACGCGTCGGGGCGGCGATCGCGGTAGAAGGCCCAGCGGTCGCGCACCGTCTTGATCTTGTCCATGTCGAGGTCGCGGACGATCAGCTCGGGCTTGTAGGCGTCACCCACGTCGCCGACGAACTGGCCCTCCGGATCGACGAAGTAGCTCTGCCCGTAGAAGTCGTTGTCGCCGAGCGGCTCGATGCCGACCCGGTTGATCGCGCCGACGTAGTACATGTTGGCGACGGCCGCGGCAGGCTGCTCGATGCGCCAGATGTACTCCGACAGGCCGCGGTGGGTGGCCGACGGGTTGAACACGATCTCGGCGCCGTTCAGCCCGAGCGCCCGCCAGCCCTCGGGGAAGTGGCGGTCGTAGCAGATGTACACGCCGACCTTGCCGACCGCGGTCTCGAACACCGGGTACCCGCCGTTGCCGGGCCGGAAGTAGAACTTCTCCCAGAAGCCCTTCACCTGGGGGATGTGCTGCTTGCGGAACTTGCCGAGGTAGGTGCCGTCGGCGTCGATCACCGCCGCGGTGTTGTAGTACAGGCCGGCCTGCTCGACCTCGTACATCGGGAGCACGAGCACCATGCCGAGCTCCTTGGCGACCGAACAGAAGCGCTGCGTGGTCGGCCCGTCGGGGATCGGCTCGGTGTAGTCGTAGTACTCGGTGTCTTGCACCTGGCAGAAGTACGGCCCGTAGAACAGCTCCTGGAAGCACATCACCTGCGCCCCCGCCGATGCCGCCTCGTGGGCCGCCTCCTCGTGCTTGTCGGTCATCGACGCCTTGTCGCCGGTCCAATCGGTCTGCAACAACGCGGCTCTCACGGTGGTCCCCATGGGGCGACTGTAAGTGACACACCTGCACGTGGACAATGGACTCTTTGTGACCGTACATTTGATTCACATGAGCGAAACACGGGCCGCCGCGATCGCGTCGGCGGTGACGCACGGCGGCGCCGATCGCAGCGCGCGCACGATCGCCGCCGTCATCGGCCGCATGATCACCGCCGGCGAGCTGCCGGTCGACACCCGGCTGCCCACCGTGCGCGAGCTGGCCCGGCGACTCGGGGTCTCCCCCACGACGGTCAGCGACGCGTGGCGGACGCTCGCCGGGGTCGGGGCGATCGAGGCGCGCGGGCGCAACGGGACCTACGTGCGCCGGCCGACCGGTCCGGGCCTGCCGCGCCGCTACCGGCGGGTCACCGAGGGGCCGGGTCACTTCGACCTCGACCTCTCCACCGGCACCCCCGATCCCGAGCTGCTCCCCGACCTGCGACCCGTCGTGGCGTCGGTGAGCCGCCAGTCGCTCACCTCGAGCTACCTCGACCACCCGGTCCTGCCCGGACTGGCCGAGCTGCTGCTCGACCGCTGGCCGTTCCCGCCCGACGCGCTGACGGTCGTCGACGGCGCGATGGACGCGCTCGACCGGGTCGCCACCCACGTGCTGCGCCTCGGCGACCGGGTCGTCGTCGAGCACCCCGCCTTCCCGCCGATGCTCGACCTCCTCGACCAGCTCGGCTGCGAGGTGGTGCCCGTCGACGTCGACGAGAACGGGATGGTCGTCGACGGTCTGCGCACCGTGCTCGCCCTCGCACCGCGGGCGGTGTTCCTGCAGCCCCGCGCCCAGAACCCGACCGGTGCATCGCTCACCGCCGAGCGCGCCCGACGGCTCGCCGAGGTGCTCGACGACACGCAGGTGCTCGTCGTGGAGGACGACCACGCCAACGACGTCTCCGAGGCCCCGCCGGTCAGCCTCGGCCGGTGGCTCCCCGAGCGCACCGTGCACGTGCGCAGCTTCTCCAAGAGCCACGGCCCCGACCTGCGCCTCGCGGCGGTGGGCGGTGCCGGCGACGTCGTCACCGCGGTCGAGAACCGGCGGTTGCTCGGGCCGGGTTGGAGCAGCCGGATCCTGCAGGCGGTGCTGCTCGAGCTGCTGCGGTCGAGCGAGGTCGACGATGCGCTCGCCCGGGCCCGCGACATCTACGCCGAGCGACGCAAGCGGATCTCGGCGGTGCTCGACGCCCACGGGATCGAGCACCCGACCGGCGACGGGATCAACCTGTGGGTACGGGTCGCCGACGAGCGCGGTGCGCTGGTGCACCTGGCGATGCTCGGCGTCGGCGCCGCACCGGGCGGGCCGTTCCTGGTGCGCGACGACCTCGACCACCTGCGGGTCACGATCGGCAACGTGCGCACCGACGACGCCGAGCGCGTGGCCGACATGCTCGTCGGCGCCGCCGGCGTGGTGCCGACGTCGGGCGGGGGGCGCTGATGGGGTTGTTCCACTGGATCTTCGGCAAGCACGAGCCGCGCCCGCCCGACCCCGAACGTTCGGCCGAGGCGGCCTGGCTGCCGCTGTGGCTGGCCCAGCTCGTGCTGCACGAGCTGTGGGAGCGCGACATCCCGTCGGTCATGTCGGAGGACCACACCTCCCACATGCGCTTCGGCGCCCGCGAGCCGATGGCGCGGATCTGGGTGATGGAGCCCCGCCTCGCCGAGGCCGAGGCCGTCATCACCGAGATCATCGGTGTCCCGCCCGCCCACCAGGGCTTCTGACCCGGCGCTCTCGTCCCGGCCCGCTGCGTCACCGCTCGTCCCGTCACGGTCGCGCCAGAGCGCGCCACGGCCGCGATCACACGCGACGCTGACGGGACGTCAGGGCCGCCAGCCGGCGAGTCGGAGGCGATGGGTGAGCGTGCGGGCGACGTAGGCCTGCTCGTCGGTGACGTGGTGCCAGGTGTACTCGTAGACGGTCCGGCCCAGCTCCTGCAGCTCGTTGCGCCGCTGGGCGTCGATCGCGCGTTCGGCCGGCGACGAGTGCCCGTGGCGTCCGGTCACCTCGATCACCAGGTCGTACTCGTCGTAGCAGAAGTCGACCCGGGCGACGGTCCGAGTCCCGCGCCGGTGGACGACCTGGGTGCGCGGCCGCGGGAGTCCGGCGCGGCGCACGAGCGTCAGGAACCGTCGCTCGAGCATCGTGTGGCCGCCGCTGTCCACCAGCAGGTCGTCGAGCAGTCGGCAGCCCCAGCGCCCGCGACCACGGAGCTCCTGCACGCGTCGCTCGAGGACGATCGGCGACGACAGGCCGAGCCGCACCGCGCTGTCGATCGAGGCCTCGATGACGGCGCGGGGCACGCCGCACCGGGCGAGGTCGATGATCGTCCGGGTCGCCGACGTCACCCGCAGCTCCCGGACCCGCACCGAGTCGATCCGGCCGAGGTGCGCGGTCGTGTGGACCACGACGCCGTCCGGCACCGATCGGCCGCGGCCCCGCTGTTCGCGTGGCACGGTCACCTCCACCGTGTCGCGAGCTGACCGGTCCAGCCCGTGCAGGGCGGCGGCCGACCGGTGGCTGACCCGCGCGTCGGGCCCGAGCGCGAGGACGGCGACCCACAACGACCGCTCCCACGTGGCGGGCGAGCCGGCGACCACCAGCACGCCGGGTGCGGCCGCGGTGAGCCAGCCCTCCTGCGCCAGCCGGTTCCACCGCCGCCAGCGGATCCCCTGCGCGGTCAGCTGCGCCGTGCTCACGGCCCCGTGCTGGGGCGCGGCGAACCGTGCGACGGCCGTGGCCACGGCATCGCCGGCGGCCAGCGCTTCGGGGTCGGGTCCGGACGTGGTCTCCATGCCCGCCCTGTGCACGCGCGAGGAGGCGGAGCGGAAGCCGTCCCGTCCGTGTTCGTCCCGTCACGGTCGCGTGAGATCGCGCCCGGGCGCGGTCTCACGCGACGCTGACGAGGTGGCGATCGGACGGATGTCCGGTGATCGCGCGAAGAGTGAAAAGCTTGACACGTTGGGTGGCAGTACGTGATCGTGGGCGGGAAACCCGTGTTCCGAGGAGGCCCACATGACCCGTTCCCTGTCCCGCCGTCACCTGATCGCCGGCGGCGCCGGCGCCGTCGGGGCCGTCGCGCTCGCGCCCACGGTCGCGTCCGCGGAGGGCGGTGGCCACAGTGGTAGCGGGATGCCGCTCACCACCTTGTTCGAGCCGATGCGGCTGTTCGACTCGCGCGACCCGAGCAACTTCTTCGGCGGCAACAAGCTGACCGACGGCGACATCGTCGCGGTGATCGCGTCGGTCCCCGGCGTCGACTTCCTCGAGGCGGTGTTCGTGAACATCACGATCACCCAGACCGAGGGCGCCGGCTACCTCGCCGTCCGGGCCAACGACGAGAGCGACGGCGTCGCCACCCCGGAGACGTCGAACATCAACTGGACCGGACCGGACGTGACGCTCGCCAACCTGGCGCTGACCCGAGTGGGTGCGGAGAGCTCGATCGCCCTGTTCTGCGTGGGTGGCGGCGCGTCGACCCACGTGATCGTCGACCTGCAGGGCTACGTGGCGGCCAAGGTCGGGCACCACCCGCCGAAGGAACACGACAAGGAGTACGACAAGGAACACGACAAGGAACACGACAAGGAGCACGACAAGACGAAGTAGGGGCTGCCGTCGCCGGGACGACGAACCCGGCCACCGTCAGTACCGGCCGCCGAGCTTGGTGTGGTCCCAGCTGACGACGTGGTCGATCTCGATCCGGATGCCGACCCGCTTGGCCGCCTGTTGCTCGAGGAACGGCATCGCCTCGTCGCTCACGCCCGCCGGTCCGGTGTACTTCAACGCGACGGCCCTGCCGATCTCGAGGATCTCGTCGGCGTCCTCGATGAGCCGCGCGGCGCCACGCATCTCCACGCCACGCAACTCGCCGTAGGTGTCGCCGCTCTCGACGAGCGCGGAGATGCGGGCGTCGCGGCGAATGTTGACGACCTTCTGGCTCTTGGCGAACGTCCAGAACGTCGGCCGGCCCTCGCGCACGACGTACCACATCGCGACGAGGTGCGGGTGACCGGTCGGCCCGATCGTGGCCACGTTGAGGATGCGTTGCTCCTCGAGGTACGCCTGCACCTCGTCGTCGGTCATCGTGATCACGTCGCGCCTGCTCGCCATAGCGAGGACGCTACGCACCGCTCGCCGATCAGAACGGACTCGGTCGCAGCAGTTCGGGAGCGAGCGCGCAATCGGGGGTGACCACCGAGGTGAGATCGGTGGCCGGTCCGGCGGCGAGCTCGACGACGCCGGTGGGTCGGACCACCCGCGACACCGGGCCGGCGCCGGGGGCGTCGCCGCGGGCGAAGCACAGCACGTCGTGATCGCGGTCCCACGGCGGTCCGGCACCGGGCGCGTCCATCGCGCCGACGTACTCGTCGGGCAAGCTCCGGCCCACACCGGCGACGAGCCAGACCGGGACGCCGAGATGCGCACCGACGAGTGCGGCGGCGGCCGTGCCGAGCGGTCCGAGCACACGCTGCGGTGAGACGGCGAGCGCCTCGATGACGACGAGGTCGGCCGCTCCGACGGCCGCCGCGAGCCCGTCGGGGGGCACGATGTCGCACGTCACGTCGTGTCGTTCGAGGCGCTGCACGAACGCCGAGGCCTCGTGGCGCGAGTCGACCGCCAACACGGCGGCGTCGCCGCGCCGCCCGAGCGCCGCACCGGCGATGTCGGGCCACCCGATCGTCACGACGGTCGCGTCGTCGGGGAGCGCCCGGGCGAGCACGGTCGCCGTCGGATCGTCGCCGATCTCCTCGGCGACGTCCCAGGCGGTGGCGAACGGGTCGGCGGACGTCAGCAACCGGGCACACAGCCACCACAACGGACCGCACTCCGGGTGGCGCTCGACGATGCGTCGGCAGGCGACGACGAGACCGGACGGGTCGAACCGCATCGAGCTGAGCGCGTGGGCGGTCTCGCGCACCAGCGACGCCGGGTCGGCGCCCCGGGCCCGGGCGACGTAGCGCAGGTGCTCGATGGGGTGCACGACCTCACGCTACTGCCGGATCGGCGCACGTGTATCGGTCACGTGTTGGGCCGTCACCGCCGGGGGTCGCTACCATCGCACGCCGTGGCATCGAACCCGCCGTCCGACCTCGTGCTCGCGCCGCTCGGGGCCGAGCCACGCCCGCTCGAGGAGTGGCTCACCACGTTCCACCTGGCGACGGTGCTGCTCGATCCGTACACCAACGAGAGCTCGTGGGTGCTCAAGCCGGCGGTGCGGATCCTCGAGGCGCTGCGCGGCTCGCACGCCCGGGTCAGCTTGCTGGTCACCGCCGACGAGGACGACACCCGCGCCTTCCTCGGGCCGCTGACCCAGCAGTTCCTGGTGTTCTGCGACCCGGACCGGACCGCCGTGCGCTCGCTGCGCCTCGAGTCGCTCCCGGCGTTCGTGTTCGTCGCGGTCGACGGCAACGTCGTGGCCTCCGCCGAGGGGTGGGACCCGAAGGAGTGGCGTGCCGTCGCCGACGAGGTCGCCCGCTGGACGAAGTGGCAGGCCCCGACGATCCCGCTGCCCGGGGAACCCGGCGCGTTCCGCGGGTCGCCGGCGCTCGGCTGACCGTGCTCCCCGATCTGCCCGTCGGGGAGATCCTCGATCCGCTGCGCGCCGCGCTCACCGCCGGTCGGCGAGCCGTCGTCGTGGCACCTCCCGGCGCGGGGAAGACCACCGTCGTCCCGCTGGCGCTCCTCGACGAGCCGTGGCTGGAGGATCGCCGCATCGTCGTGCTCGAGCCGCGTCGGCTGGCGACGCGGGCCGCGGCGCGCCGGATGGCCCAACTGCTCGGCGAGGAGGTCGGCCACACGGTCGGCTACCAGACCCGCGACGAGCGGCGTAGCGGACCCGCCACCCGCGTCGAGGTCGTGACCGAGGGCGTGCTGACGCGCCGGCTCCAGAACGATCCCGAGCTACCGGGCGTCGGGGCGGTCATCTTCGACGAGGTGCACGAGCGCAACCTGACGACCGACCTCGGGTTGGCGCTCACGCTCGACGTGGCGGCGACGCTGCGGCCCGACCTGCGGATCCTGGCGATGTCGGCGACGGCCGACACCCGCACGCTCGGCGCGGTGCTCGGCGACGCACCCGTCCTCGAGAGCGCCGGGCGGATGTTCGACGTCGAGGTGCGCTGGCTGCCGCGCCGGCGCGGCGACCGGCTCGAGCCCGCCGTGGTCGCGGCCGTGCGGCAGGCACTGCGCGACGAGCACGGCGACCTCCTCGTGTTCCTGCCGGGCATCGGCGAGATCATGCGGACCGCGTCCCAGCTCCGCGACGTCGTCGACGCGACCGTCGACGTGCGCCCGCTCGCCGGCGCGCTGTCGCTGGCCGAGCAGGACGCCGCGCTCGCCCCGTCGCCGCCCGGGCGCCGCCGGGTGGTGTTGGCGACCGACATCGCCGAGACGTCGCTGACCGTCGAGGGCGTCCGGGTCGTGGTCGACAGCGGGCTCGCGCGCGCGCCGCGCTTCGACGTGCGCACCGGGATGACCCGGCTGACGACGGTGACCACCAGCCGGTCGTCGGCCGAGCAGCGCACCGGCCGCGCCGGCCGCCTCGAGCCCGGGGTGTGCTTCCGGCTGTGGAGCAAGGTCGAGCACGGGTCGCGCCAGGCGCACCCGACGGCGGAGATCGGCGAGGTCGACCTGGCCGGGCTGGCGCTCGAGCTGGCAGCCTGGGGCGGCGACGAGTCGACGCTGGCGTTCCCGGAGGCACCACCGGCGCGCACGCTCGCGGCCGCGCGCGAGCTGCTGCGCGACCTCGACGCGCTCGATGCCGACGGCCGGATCACCGACGTCGGCCGCGCGATGCTCGGTCTGCCGGTGCACCCCCGCCTCGCCCGGATGATCGTCGCCACGCCGAGCACGTTGGCGTGCATCGTCGCCGCGCTGGTCGACGAACGCGACGTGTTGCGCGGCCGACCCGACGAGCTCCCCGCCGATCTCGAACTGCGGGTGCGACTGGTGTGCGGCACCGACGTCCACGACCGCGCCGACCGCCGCGCGGTCGAGCGTCTCCGCGGCCGCGCCGCCGACGTCGCCCGCCGGGCGGGAGTGCGCTTCGACGTCGACGCCGTCGACCCGGCACGGGCGGGCGCCACGCTGCTCGCCGGGTTCCCCGATCGCCTCGCCGGCCGTCGCCGCCCGGGCCAGTTCCAGCTGCGGACCGGGTCGGGAGCCTGGCTGCCCGACACCGACCCCCTGGCCCACGCCGAGTTCCTCGTGGCGGTCGACCTCGACGGCCGGCGCGACCGCAGCCGCATCCGGCTCGCGGCGCCGCTCGACGCCGACGACGTGGCCGACCGCTTCGCCGACGAGCTCGACGAGACCCGGACGCTCGAGTGGGACACCGGTCGCGACGATCTCGTCGAGCGGGTCGAACGCCGACTCGGGTCGCTGCGCCTCGGTGCCGTCACCCGACCGGCCCGAGCGGACGACGCGACCACCACCGCGCTGCTCCGACGGGTGGCGGCGACCGGCCTCGCCCAGCTGGCATGGACCGCCGACGCGGTGTCGCTCCGCGAACGAGTGGCGTTCCTCCACCGCACGATCGGCGAACCGTGGCCCGACTGGAGCGTCGATCGTCTCGTCGCCAACCTCGACGACTGGCTCGCGCCCTACCTCGCGGGCGTGACCGACCGGGCCGGGCTGGAACGGATCGACGTCGCGATGGTGCTCCAGTCCGAGCTGGGCTGGGATCTGGCGGCCGAGTTGTCGACGGCCGCGCCAGGACACCTGGAGCTGCCCACCGGTCGGCGCGCGACGATCGACTACTCGGGGGATGCTCCCGCGGCGTCGGTGCGCGTGCAGGACCTGTTCGGGACCACCGAACACCCGACGGCGGGCGGTCGCCCGATCGTGTTGCACCTGCTGTCGCCCGCCGACCGGCCGATCCAGGTCACGTCCGACCTTCCCGGGTTCTGGGCGGGATCCTGGGCCGACGTGCGCAAGGAGATGGCGGGGCGCTACCCGAAGCACCGCTGGCC
>SKSP01000073.1 GCA_007122945.1 Ilumatobacteraceae bacterium
CCCAGCGAACGGTGCGGCGGGTCTGGCGCCGGTTCATGCCGACCGCCCGCAGCAGGCCGATCTCGCGCGTCCGCTCGAAGACCGACAGCGCGAGCGTGATCGAGATGCCGAGCACGGCGATAGCGATGGCGAAGAACAGCAGCGCCGTGATCACGATCAGCAGCTGGTTGATCTGGTCCTCCTGCTGCTGGCGGAACTGGGCGTTGGTCTGCACGTCGAGCTGCGGGAAGTCGACGAGCGCCGCGCGCACCGCGTCGTCGGCCAGTACCGGGTCGACACCGTCGGCCAACCGGGCCACCACGAGGAAGTCGCGCGGGGGTTGGTTGGTGCTGGCGTTCCAGGTGTCGAGCGAGATCAACCAGCTGCCGGCCAGGGTGTTGTCGGTGAAGATCCCGACGACCTCGAGGTCCGTCTCGACGCCGCTCTGGAACAGGGCCTCGGTGGTCGAGCCGACGTCGAGGTCGAGATCGTCGGCGACGTCGGTGTGGACCAGCAGGCCACGGTCGCCGAGGGCACCGATGCTGCCCTCGATCACGTCGACGTCGATGAGCTCGCCGATGGTCGTCGGATCGGCCGCGGCGAGACCGCGCTCCTCGCCCTCGATCTCGGCGAGGGTGACCCGCAGCGGCGACACGGCCGCCAGCTCCGGCAGCGTGGACAGCCTCTCCGCCACCGCCGGCGGCATGCCCTGGAACGAGGCGTCGCCGACGATGTAGTCGGCCGTGACGGCCCGGTCGAGGATCTGCGTGAACGTGTCGCGCAGCGACGCGGCGAACACCGCCGCCGCGCTCACGAGTGCGACGCCGATCATCAGCGCGGCCGCGCTGGCGGAGGTGCGTCGCGGCGAGCGGGCCGCGTTCTCTCTCGCGAGTGCGCCGGGGGTGCCGAACAGCTTCTGGATCGGCCAGCCCAGGGTGCGGGTCACGGGTCGGGCCACCGTGGACGAGAGCCCGGCCGTGCCGAGGAACAGCAGCAGCGCGCCGAGCCCGGCGAAGAACGCCAGCCCGACGCTGCCCCCTGGGCGTGCGAACAACCCGATCAGGAACATGACGGCGCCGACGGCGGTCACGACGGCGCCGAGCACGAGTCGGCGGGCGCTGATCGCGGCGAACCCGAGCTCGGGGCGCATCGCCGCGACGGGCGGGACCTTGGCCGCGCGTCGGGCGGGCACGATCACCGACAGCATCGTGATGCCGACGCCCACCACGAACGCCATCACGACGGTCCGCGCCTGCAGGACCGTGCCGGTCTCGGGGAACCCGAACCCGGCGGCGTTGAACAACGCCACCATCAGCCGGGCGAAGCCGATGCCCCCCACGATGCCGAGCAGCGTCGCGATGACCGACATGACGAATGCCTCGAACGAGATCATCCGGCGGACCTGGGCACCGGCGGCGCCGACGGCACGGAGCAGTGCGAGCTCGCGGAGCCGCTGCCCGATCGTGATGGCGAACACGTTGTTGATGATGAACGCGCTGACGAACGCGGTGACGAAGGCGAAGATCAGCAGCCCGGTCCCGAAGATGTCGATGAACTGGTTGATGCCGTCGGCCGTCTCGGCGGCGACCTGCTCGCCGGTGACCACCTCGACACGGTCCGGCAGCATCGCCTCGATCCGATCCTGCACGACAGCGGGGTCCTCGCCGGCGGCGACCTGCAGCTCGATGGCGTCGACCTGGTCGCCGGCACCGAGCACCTCGCGACCGGTGTCGAGGTCGAACACGGCGAGCGTCGCGCCGGCGAAGCCGTCGGTGTCGGCGAGTCCGACCAGGCCGACGATCTCGAACTCGTGGCGACCGGTGTCGGTGATCACCTCGACGGCGTCGCCGATGGCGAACCCCTCGCGGTCGGCGGTGGCCTTGTCCATCATCACTTCGCCAGGTCCAGCGGCGGGACGGCCGTCGCGAACCGTCAACCCGAAGGTCTCGTCGCCCGACCAGGTCACGCCGAGCAGCGGTGCACCCTGGGTCGTCACCGCCGTCCCGTCCGGTCGGACGTACTGGGCGTACCCGTCCACGAACGGCTCGACGACGCCGACGCCCTCGACCGCGGCGACCTCGTCGGCGAGGGCGAGCGGGATCCGGTCGCGGTCCGCCACGCTCTCGTCGCCGAACGCGATCTCGGAGCGGACCTGGAGGTCGATGTTCTCGTTGATCTCGGCGAACAGGTTCGTGAAGGTGGCGCGCAGGCTGTCGGCCAGGACGAACGAACCGACGACGAACGAGACTCCGGCGAAGATCGCGACCGCGATCGCGATCGTGCGCCCGAGGCGGGCGCGGATGCTCTTGCGCGCCAGCAGCGCGGTGGACCGGGCGCTCACGTCACTCTCCGAACTGCTTGATGTGGTCGAGGACGCGCTCGGCCGTGGGGTCGGCCATGTCGTCGACGATCTTGCCGTCGCCGAGGAAGACGACGCGGTCCGCGTACGACGCGGCGACGGGGTCGTGGGTGACCATCACGATCGTCTGCCCGAACTCGCGCACGGCCCGCCGCATGAAGTCGAGGATCTCGGCGCCCGAGTGGGAGTCGAGGTTGCCGGTCGGCTCGTCGGCGAAGATGATCGTCGGTCGGCTGGCGAGCGCGCGGGCGACGGCGACGCGCTGCTGCTGGCCGCCCGACAGCTCGCTCGGTCGGTGCGTCAAGCGGTCGGCGAGACCGACGGTCGCGATGACCTCGTCGATCCAGGCCTGGTCGCCCGTGTCGCCGCCCAGCATCAGCGGCAGCAGGATGTTCTCCTTCGCGGTCAGCGTCGGGATCAGGTTGAAGGCCTGGAAGACGAAGCCGACCTGTGTGCGACGCAGCTCGGTGAGCTGCTTGTCGTTCAGCGACGCGAGGTAGGTGTCGCCGATGTACACGGCACCCGCCGTCAGGCTGTCGAGCCCGGCGAGGCAGTGCAGGAGCGTGCTCTTGCCCGAACCCGAGGGACCCATGATCGCCGTGAAGCGGCCGGACTCGAAGGTGACGGTCACCCCGTCGAGGGCGCGGACCTGGCTCTCGCCGAGTCCGTACAGCTTCTCGGCGTCGACGGCGCCGGCGGCGACCGCGGTCGGGGGCGCGGGGGGAGCGGTCTCGGTCGATGTCATGACCGCGTGTCTAGCCATCCGCCGGCCGGCCCGCATCCCCATTTCGGTGGAAACGCGTCACCCAGCAGGTGGAACGTCAGCGTTCGCCGGGCGTCACCAGGCCGGACTCGTAGGCGAGGATCACGGCCTGGACCCGATCGCGGGCCCCGAGCTTGGCGAGGATCCGCCCGACGTGGGTCTTGACGGTCGCCTCGCCGAGGTGGAGGTGGCCGGCGATCTCGGCGTTCGACCGGCCGCGCGCGATCGACGCGAGCACCTCGGTCTCGCGGTCGGTCAGCTCGTCGATCCAGCGGTGCTGGTCGCGGTCGGGTCGCGGCCGCCGCCCGAACTCGGCGATCAGGCGCCGCGTGATCGACGGTGCGAGCAGGGCGTCGCCGGCGTGGACCACCCGGATGGCGGCGATCAGGTCCTCGGCCCGGGCGTCTTTCAGCAGGAACCCGCTGGCTCCGGCCTCGAGTGCGGCGAACACGTGCTCGTCGACGTCGAACGTGGTGAGGATCAGCACGCGTGGCAGCTCGCCGCGGTCGCGCAGCCGACGGCAGGCCTCGATGCCGTCCATCGTCGGCATCCGGATGTCCATCAGCACGACGTCGGGCCGCGCGCGCTCGGCGACGTCGAGCGCCTCGCGCCCGTCGGCGGCCTCGCCGACCACCGTGACGTCGGGCTCGGCCTCCAGGATCATCCGGAGGCCCTCGCGGATCATCGCCTGGTCGTCCACGAGCATGACTCGGATCACGCAGGCACCCCCCGACCCGAGGGCCGACCCGCGGTCCGACCGGCGGGCCGACCGACGGGGACCCGGGCGTGGACCCGCCAGCCGCCGCCGCGTCGCGCCCCGGCGGTGACGGTCCCGCCGAGTGCCTGGACCCGCTCGTGCATGCCGGCGATCCCGAACCCGTCCGGCGTGTCGTGGTCGACGGAGGCGCCCCGGCCGTCGTCGTCGATCACGACGTCGAGCAGCCCGTCGACAACTGCCAAGGTGACCTCCACACGATCGACCGGACCGGCATGGCGGCGGATGTTCGTGAGCGCTTCCTGCACCAACCGGTAGACGGAGACGGCGACGCCCTGGGGGAGCCCGTGCACGTCGGGGTCGATGCTCAAAGCCACGGGGAGGTCGGGGTCGTCGGCGACGAGCGCGGGGAGGTCGTCGATGCCCGGTTGCGGGCCGAGCGGGGCCGGTTCGTCGTGTTCGTCGGCCTCGGCGCGGAGCACACCGAGCACCCGCCGGAGCTCCTCCATCGCCCGGCGGCCGGAGCCCTCGATCTCGTGCAGCATCGCGACCGAATCGTCGGGGCGCTCGGGGAGGCTGCGGCGGGCGGCACCGGCCTGGATGATCATCACGCTGACGGAGTGCGCCACGACGTCGTGCAGCTCGCGGGCGATCCGGGTGCGTTCGTCGCGCACCCGCTCACGCGCCCGCAGCTCCTGTTCCCGTTCGGCCCGTTCGGCCCGCTCGGCGAGGTCGTCGAGGTGCTGGCGGCGGCGGCGCACGTTGTCGCCGAACAACAGCGCCGCGACGACGACGGCGACGGTGCCGAGGACCGTCCCGATGCCGATCTCGTCGAGCACCACGCCGGACACGAGCAGCGTCCCGATCGCCACCAGCAGGCCGCCGGACGCGACGGGTCGCCGCGGATGGTCGCTGTGGGCGCCGACCGAGTAGACCGCGACGATCAACGGGAGCCAGCCGGTGCCCTCCACGCGGGCGAGCTCCATCACCGACTGGGCGATCACGATCACGTAGGCCGTGAGGGTCGGCGCCGACCGTCGCCACGCCACCGGCACCGACGCCGCGAGCACGAGCGGCACCGACCACCACGTCGGGTCCTGTAGCTCCAGCACGTCGCCGAACCCGGTTCCGACGAGGTGGATCGTCACGCTCATCGCCGCGAGGACGCCGGCGAGGATCGCATCCGCGCCGCGCGGGTGCTCCCGCAACCACCGGACGATCCACAGCCGCTCCACCGCGCCGAACGCTACTGACGCACCGCGTTCCACTCGTCCACCCGTGGGTGGATGTGCCGTACGCTGCGAGGTCGATGCAGTGTCCGGCCTGTGCCCAGCCGCTCCCCGAGGGTGCACGCTTCTGTCCGGCGTGCGGGCACTCGCTGGCGCCGCCCGCGCACGACGAGCGGCGGGTCGTCACCGTGCTGTTCGCCGACGTGGTCGGTTTCACCACCCTCGCCGAACGGCGCGATCCGGAACAGGTGAAGCGGCTCGTGGACGACGCGTTCGCGCGGCTCGTCGCCGACGTCGAGACGTTCGGTGGTCGCGTCGACAAGGTGCTCGGCGACGCCATCGTCGCGCTGTTCGGTGCACCCGTCGCCCACGAGGACGACGCCGAGCGGGCCGTGCGCGCCGGGCTGCGGATGCACGAGACGCTCGCCCGGTTCGCCGCCGAGGTGCCCGGCCTGGAGGAGGTCCGGCTCCGCGTCGGGATCAACACCGGGGAGGTCCTGGTCGGCACGCTCGCCGGGACCGACTACACCGCGATGGGCGACGTCGTCAACACCGCCGCGCGGCTGCAGGCGTTGGCGCCCCCCGGTGGCGTGTTGATCGGTGACGCGACGCGGGCGCTGTGCTCCGACGCCGTCGTGGCCGAGGCGCTCGCCCCGGCCCAGCTGCGCGGGCGCGAGCAGGTCGAGCAGGTGTGGCTCGTCGCCGGCGTGGATCCCGGCGGCCGGCGACGGCGCCGCAGCCCGTCGGCCCGCTTCGTCGGGCGCGGCCTCGAGCGGACGGTCCTCGCCTCGCTCACCGAGTCGGTTCGCCGCGGCCGCAGTGCACTCGTCTCGGTCTCGGGTGAGGCCGGGATCGGCAAGTCGCGCTTGGTCGACGAGGTGCTCGACGGACTGCGGCGGGTCGAGCCGCACGTCGTCGTGCTCGAGGGGGCGTGCTCGCCGTACGGCGACGACAACGTGTGGGCCCCGATCTCCACGGCGATCGCCCAGTACCTGGGCATCGACCGCACCAGGAGCGTCGGTGAGATCCGCGACGTCGCCTCGACCCGGTCGGTCGGAGTGCTCGGCGTCGACCCGACCGGGCCCGCCGCGCCCGAGGAGCTCGAGGCGTTGCTGCACCTGCTCGGCCACCCCTCCGAGCTCGATCGGCTCGACCCGGCAGGAGCGCGCGACGTCCTGTTCGGCACCGTGATCGCGGGCCTCCGCCGTCGCGCCGCGAGCGGGCCGGTCGTGCTGTGGATCGACGATCTCCAGTGGGCGCACCAACTCCTCGTCGACCTGCTCGAGGTGATCGTCCGGAGCACCGTCGGCCTGCCGGTCATGGTGGTGACGGCCGCGCGCCCCGACGACGACACGGGTCGGGCGAGCGGCCGTTGGCCACCACTCGTGGACCGCGTGACGACGTTCCAGCTCCCGCTCGACCCGCTCGACGACGTCGAGTCGTGCGAGCTCGTCGACGTCGTCACCGGCGGCCGCGTGCCGGCCGAGCTGCGGACCCGGATCTCCGAGCGCAGCGGGGGCAATCCGCTGTTCCTGACCGAGTTGGCGATGCTCGCGCTCACCGACGAGGCCGAGCTCCCCGGAAGCCTGCGCGCGCTCATCGCGTCGCGGCTCGATCGCCTGGGCGCCGAGGAGCGCACGGTGATCGCCAATGCCGCGATCGTGGGGTCGGAGGGCCCGGTGAGCGCGCTCGAGGAGTTCGCCGACGCCATGCGGCAACGTTTCGACCGGTCCCTGCTCGACTCGCTCGTGGCCGGCGGCCTGCTCGAGGTCGACGGGGACTGGTGGCGGTTCCGCAGCGACGTCGTCCGCGAGGTCGCCTACCAGACGGTGACCAAGCACGCACGCGCCCAACGTCATGCCGGCGTGGCGCGCGTCATGTCGATCGAGGAGGATCCGCCGCTCGACAAGGTGGCCCACCACGCCGCCACGGCCGCCGAGCTGCTCGCCGAGCTCGGGACGGTGAGCGGGGTCGACCCGTCGATCCGGACCGAGGCGATCGGGCTGCTCGCACGGGCGGCGAAGCGGTCGTACGACCTCGGCGGGTACCGCCACGGCGCCGAGCAGACCCGACGGGCGTTGGCCCTCGCCGGCGACGACCGTGAGTCGCGGGCGTCGTTGCTCGTGCTCCACGCCACCGGCCTGGTGGAGCTCCGCTCACTCGACGACGCCGCGGCCGATCTCGACGACGCGCTGGGCGCGGCGCGCGCGGCCGGCGACCGGGTGATCGAGGGCGAAGCGCTGCGCCTGCTCGGGATGGTGTCGCAACAGCGCGGCGATCTGGTGACCGCCCGTGAGCACCTCGGCGCGGCGGTCGACATCTTCCGGGAGATCGACGACCCACCCCGGCTCGCCCTCGCCCTGCGGGCCCGTGGGTTCGCCGAGGTGCTCGGCGGTTCGTTGCAGGACGCCGAGTGGTACCTCGGCGAGGCCGACGCGCTGTACGAGGAGCTGGGGGACCAGCGCGGTCGGGCGTGGGTCGCCCAGCACCGCTCCTGGATCACGTTCCTGTCGGGCGACCACGCCGCGGCCGAGCGCCGTCTCGACGAGGCGATCGCGACGTTCGAACGGATCGGCGACCACTCCGGCGTCAACTGGTCGCGCGGCCTGCTCGCCTACGTGCAGTACTTCCAGCGCCGGTTCGACGTGGCCGACGCGCTCGCTCGAGAGGTGCTCGTCGAGGCACGGCAGTGGGGCGACGAGTGGGGTGCCGCGATGATGCTGACGCTCACCGCCAACCTGCGCCTGTGGTCCGGCCGGTTCCCCGAGGCGGTGCAGGCGGCCGAGCAGGCGCTCGTCGGGTTCCGCCGGATCGGGGACCGGTTCGGCACGCTGCAGGCCCTCGCCGCGATGAGCCGTGCCCGGGCGGCGATGGGGCGCACGACCGATGCGGAGCGCGCCATCGAGGAGATCATCGCCGTGTCGAACTCGTTCGGTTCGCTCGCCCTCCCGACGATCGCCGCGTCGGGGGTGGCGATGCACCTCGGTGACGGCGCGCGCACGGTCGACTACGCCGAGCAGGCGATCGCTCGGCTCGACACGACCGGCGCGAACATCGACGAGGCCAGCGTGCAGTTGGCGTGCGGCTTGCTGCAATCCGGTCGACCCGACGACGCGATCGCCGTCCTCGATTCCGTCGACGTCGTCGACCAGCCGTTCGCGGCCGCGGTGCGGGCGTTGAACTGGGCGGCCATCGGCGATCTCGACGCCGCGCTCGCCGACGCCGAGGCGGTGCTCGCGATGGACAACCCCAGCTACTTCGATCGTTCGCTCGCCCTCGCCGCCGCGGCGGCTGCCGCGTCCCGACGCGGCGACGCCGACAGCGAACGTCGCATCGCCGCACTCACCTCGACGTCGGCCGGCGCCGGCGACGTGCTCGTCGCCGGCTTCCTCCGCGCCGTCGCCGGCCGCCTGACCGGTGATGCCAGCGGGGCCTCGCCGTCGAGCGGTTGGGGCCGCGTCGCCGCGCTGATCAGCGGTGTCGACGTCGCCGAACCGGTGGAGGCGCCGGTGGATGGGTGACGCGCCGGTGTACCGGACCGGGTTGATCGTCGGTCGCTTCGACCCGCCGCACCGCGGACACTCGTTCATGATCGACTGGGCGGCGGAGCGGGTCGGTTCGCTGGTCGTGTACGTCAACAGCGGGTCGGGTGACGCCGCACCGGGGCCGCTGCGGGCCGGCTGGCTGGACGAGCTGCACCCCGGCGTCGACGTCGTCGAGGTGCGCCACGACCTGCCGACCGACTTCGGCGACGAGCTCCTGTGGGAACGTTGGATGGAGCTGTTCCGTCGCCACTGGCCGCACGGCGACGGGCCGCACGCCGTGTTCTCGTCCGACCCGTACGTCGACGGGATCGCCCGCCGCTTCGGTGCCGAGCCGGTCGTGGTCGACGCCCAGCGGGCGACCGTGCCGGTGAGCGCGACCATGATCCGCACCGCCCCGGCCGACCACCTCGACCTGCTCGCCCCGCCGGTGCGTGA
>SKSP01000202.1 GCA_007122945.1 Ilumatobacteraceae bacterium
CAGAGTCGCTGGCTGCCGGGTATGGCGGCACCGAGCGACACAGAGTCGCAGGGGTGCGGGCGGTTCAGGTGGTGCGGCCGAGGGGGAACGCGGCGGTGTCGAGGTGGACGCCGGGTTGGTCGTCGGCGCGCGTCTCGATGACCTGGTGGAGCACGGCTTCGACCGCCTGGGTGGCCGCGCTGGGCGCTGGCCGCCGCCGACGTGCCCACGCGACCACGCGGCGGGGGAGCTCGGGCACGGTCACCCTGCTGAAGTCGCCCGTCAACGAGTGCGGCACGGCGGTGGCGGGCACGATCGCGGCGCCGTAGCCGTCCAGCGCGAGCGACGCGAGCAGCCGCACCCCGTCGATCTCGGCCTGGGCCCGGAGCGTGATGCCCGCGGCGGCGGCGGCGCGGTCGAGCACCCGGCGCAGTGCCGCGCCCTTCGGGGGGAGCAGCAGCGGGACCTCGTCGAGATCGTGGATCGACACCGTCTCGTGCCCGGCGATCGAGTGCCGGGCGTTCGCCAGCACGAGGAGGTCCTCGGCGAACAGCGGCTCGATGACCAGTTCGGGGTCGTCGACGGGCAGGTGCACGATCGCCGCGTTCAGGCGGCCGCTGACGACGCCGGGGATCAGCGCTGACGTGCTGCCCTCGTAGACGATGGGGTGCACCCGCGGATGTGACTGCTCGACGGCGGTCAACAACTGGGGCATCAGCCACCGGGCGGTCGTGCCGATCACGCCGATGCGGGCGTCGCCGGACACCTCGTCGTCGAGGGATGCGATGTCGGCGGCGATGTCGTCGATCTCGTGCAGGATCCGGCGGGCCCGCTCGACGACGCGTGCGCCCTCGTCGGTGAGTCCGCCGTTGGCGCGGTCGACCAGCGTGACGCCGAGTTCCTTCTCGAGCTTGGCCACGTGACCGGAGACGTTCGACTGCACCGTGTACAGCGCCCGCGCCGCCGCGGAGAACGTGCCGTGGTCGGCGATCGCGACCAGTGCGGACAACTGGCGGACATCCATCGCTCGAAACGATAGCGGATATCTCTTTGTTCTACTTGTCAGATCACCTCAGCACGTGCATACTTTCACAAGACAGATCGAAGCGAGTACACCCCCCATGTACCGCTCGAGGGGACTCCACCAAGCCGGTTCCCCCACCGGCGGAGATCCCCAGGTTGAGACGCCCCGACCCCCCATCGGGGCGTTTCCCGTTTTTCGGTCCGGCTCGTCGAGTTCCCCCGTCCGAGTTCCCCGATTCGAATTCCCCCAGCGGTCGACTCATCTAGTCTGCCGAGCGATGAGCCCTGCCGTCCCGACCGGATCAACCGGAGCCTCCGCGGCGTTCTTCGACCTCGACCGCACGCTGCTCGCCGGCGCCAGTGGGGAGGTGTTCTCCGAGGCGATGCGGACCGCCGGACTCCTGTCGCGTTCGATCCCCGGCGAGAAGCTGCTGTACCGGGTGTTCAACGCGGTCGGCGAGACCTTGCCCTCGATGGCCCTCGCTCGTCAGGCGGCCTCCCTCGCCGGGGGCCGGCCGCGTGCCGCCGTGCAAGCTGCCGCCGAAGCCGCGGCCGACGGGCTGGTCGACATGGTCCAGCCGTTCGCCGCCCAGTTGTTCGACGAACACCGCGCCGCCGGGCGTCGCGTCGTGCTCGCCACCACGACCCCGGACGACCTGGTCCGCCCCTTCGCCGAGCGCCTCGGCCTCGACGACGTGGTCGCCACGCGCTACGGCGTCAACGCCGACGGCACCTACGACGGGACGATCGTCGGCCCGTTCGTGTGGTCGGCCGGCAAGCTGGCCGCCGTCGAGGAGTGGGCCGCCCACAACGGTGTCGACCTGGCGACGAGCTACGCCTACTCCGATTCGGTGTACGACACTCCGCTGCTGGCCGCCGTCGGTCACCCGTACGTCGTGAACCCCGACCCGCGGATGGTCCTGATGGCCGCCGTCCGTCGTTGGCCGGTGCTGCACCTCGACGTGTCGCCCGGCGTCGCGAAGATCCCGGTGGTGGGCCTCGAGCTCCAGAAGGTGGCGCTGCAGTTCTCGCGTCCGGCGTTCTACCCGTACGCCCGGTTCGACATCGACGGTGTCGAACGCATCCCCTCCAAGGGTCCCGCGATCCTGTGCGGCAACCATCGCTCGTACTTCGACGTGGCGGCGATCTCGGTGATGCTCGCCAAGACGGGGCGGACCGTGCGCTTCCTCGGCAAGAAGGAGGTGTTCGACGCACCGATCGTCGGGCAGATCGCGGCGGCGATGGGTGGGATCCGGGTGGATCGGGGCACCGGGTCCGACGAGCCGCTGCAGGCGGCCGCCGACGCGCTCGCGGGTGGCGAGATCGTCGCGATCATGCCCCAGGGCACGATCCCGCGTGGCCCGGCGTTCTTCGAACCGAAGCTGGTCGGCCGATGGGGCGCGGCGCGGCTCGCCCAGCTCTCGGGTGCACCGGTGATCCCGGTCGGTCTGTGGGGCACCGAGCAGGTGTGGCCCCGGTCGGCGCGCCTCCCCGACGTCCTGAACCTCGCCGATCCGCCCGAGGTGCGGGTGCGCGTGGGCCCGCCGGTCGAGCTGAAGCACCGCTCGCTCGACGCCGACACGAAGCGCATCATGGCGGCGATCGCCGACCTGCTCCCCGCCGAGGCCCGACGGAAGCGCACGCCCACCGCCGAAGAACTCGCCCGCACGTACCCGCCGGGCTACCGCGGCGATCCCGAGCACGAAGCGGTCCGCCGCCCCGGGACCGACTGAGCCTCCAACCGTCTGCGCGGACCGGCCAGATCCGGTCGGTTGCTCCAGACGGTTCAGTCGCCGGTGGAGCCGTCGATGGCCTCGCGGAGCAGGTCGGCGTGGCCGCAGTGGCGGGCGTACTCCTCGATCATGTGCACGAGCACCCAGCGCAGGTTCGGCCGGCCACCCGCACTCCGTGCCTCGATCGCCGCGAGGTCGTCGGGAGCGCGGCCGTCGAGGATCGTGTTCGCCGCCGTGATCTCGCGCCGCCAGATCGAGAGTGCGTCCGCGAGGGTGTCGTCGGGACCGGGGTGCAGATCGCCGTCCGGATCCCCGTCCGGGTGCGCGTCGCCGTAGAAGATCGGCCCGGCGTTCGCATCGGACACTGGGTCGCCGCCGGCGACGATGCGGCGGAACCAGTTGCGCTCGACCTCGGCCATGTGGCGGACCAGCCCCATCAGCGAGAGATCCGACGGCGGCAGCGGTCGACGGGCCTCCTCGTCGGTCACGCCGACGGTCTTCGTCGCGAGGGTCTCCCGGTAGTGGTCGAGGAACGCGAGCAGGGTGGACCGCTCGTCGCCCTGCGGCGGCCGGTCGATCCGCGCCGGTGTCACGCGCTCGGTTCGGCCGGTTCGCCGGTGAGTGGTTCACCGTCGAAGCGGTCGACGGTCGTGAACGATCCGACCGGCTCGCGGGTCAACCTCGTCGGGCGGGCAGTCGAGGGATGGCCGAGCACGATCGTGGCGGCCAGCGCGTGGTGCTCGGGCAGACCGAGCAGCGGGCCGGCCTCGGGTTCGGAGCGCGACAGGAACGTGGTGAGCACGCCGCCGAGCCCGCGGTCGTGCGCGGCGAGCAGGATGCTCCAGCAGAACGGGTAGATCGACGCGCCGCCGACCACCGATGTGCGCTCGAGCTCCGCATCCATCACGGCGAGCAGCCGGAGGTCGACGGCGACCGCCAACACGACCGGCCCCGGGCCGCCGTAGTGGTCGAGGAGCGGGTTCGGCGCGTGTGGGGGGTCCGCCACGGGCTCGTAGTCGACGGGGTTGAACGGGCTCTGTCCGGCCGCGCGGGCGGCCATGTACGCGTCCCACTGCGGCTGTTGCAGGTCGGCGAGCCGGCGACGCAGTGCGAGGTCGCGCACGACCGCGACCTTCCAGGGCTGCCGATTGCCGCCCGACGGGGCGAACCGGGCCGTGTCGAGGATCGCCGTGACGGTGGCGTCGTCGACCGGCTCGTCGGAGAACTGCCGGACGGCGCCGGTCGTGCGGAGCGCTCGGTCGAGGTCCATCGTCGTCACCCCGCCGACCCGTCGGCCACCTTCTGGCGCACGATGTTGAGAGCCGACCCGGCGACGAACCACTCGACCTGTTCGGGGCTGAACGTGTGCGTCGCCTCGAAGTCGATCGTCGAGCCGTCGGGCTTGACGATCTGGCAGTGCACCGGTTCGCCGGGCACCGGCGGGAGGCCGAGCACGTTGATCCGGTCGTTCTCGCCGATCTGTTCGTAGGTGTCCGGATCGGCGAAGGTGAGCGGTACGAGGCCCTGCTTCTTGGCGTTCGTCTCGTGGATCCGGGCGAACGATCGGGCGAAGATCACCAGGCCGCCGCGGAAGCGGGGCTCCATCGCGGCGTGCTCGCGCGACGATCCCTCGCCGTAGTTGCGGTCACCCACGGCGCACCACCCGATGCCCGCCTCGCTGTAGCGCTTGGCGATCTCGGGGAACGGGCGGGTCTCGCCGTCGGTGATGTCGAGCCCCTCGCCGGTGGCGCCGCTGAACGCGTTGACGACGCCGAGGAACAGGTTGCCCGAGATGTTCTCGAGGTGACCGCGGTACTTGAGCCACGGCCCGGCGGCGGAGATGTGGTCGGTGGTGCACTTGCCCTGGGCCTTCATCAGGACCGGCAGGCCGCGGTAGTCCTGGCCGTCCCACGCGGGGAACGGTTCGAGCAGCTGGAGCCGATCGCTCGTCGGGCTCACCGCGACCTCGACCTCCGTGCCGACCGGCGGCGGAGCGGTGAAGGTGTCCTCGCCGGGGTCGTAACCGCGGTCGGGGAGGATCTCGCCGACTGGCGGGTCGAGGCGCACCTCGGTCCCGTCGGGCGCGGTGAGGGTGTCGGTGAGCGGGTCGAAGTCGAGCCGGCCGGCGAGCGCGAGCGCGAGCACGGTGTCGGGCGAGGTCACGAAGCTGAGCGTGTTGGCCGAGCCGTCGTTGCGCTTCGGGAAGTTGCGGTTGTACGAGTTCACGATCGTGTTCGGCCGCCCGGTGATCGACTCGGGCCGCGACCACTGGCCGATGCAGGGCCCGCACGCGTTGGCGAGCACGGAGGCACCGATCGCCTCGAGGTCGGAGAGAATGCCGTCGCGCTCGATGGTCGCCCGGATCTGCTCCGAGCCCGGGGTGATCAGCAGCTCGGTCTGCGCGCGGAGACCGGCAGCGGCGGCCTGGCGGGCGATCGAGGCGACGCGGGTCAGGTCCTCGTACGAGGAGTTCGTGCACGAACCGATCAGCGCCGACGAGATCTCGAGCGGCCACTCGTTCTCGGTGGCGGCCGAGCCGAGCTCGGGCCCGACGCGATGGGCCCGGTCGGGGGAGTGCGGGCCGTTGATCATCGGGCGTAGTTCGTCGAGGTCGATCTCGATCAGCTGGTCGTAGCTCGCGCCGTCGTCGGGCCGGAGGTGCTCGGCCACCGCGTCGGCCGCATCCGCGATCGCCTCGCGGCCGGTCGCTTTCAGGTACTGCGCCATGTGCTGGTCGTAGCCGAACAACGAGGTCGTGGCGCCGATCTCGGCACCCATGTTGCAGATCGTCGCCTTGCCGGTGGCCGAGATCGAGTCCGCGCCGGGCCCGTGGTACTCGATGATCGCGCCCGTCCCGCCCTCGACGGTCAGGATCCGGGCGACCTCCAAGATGACGTCCTTGGGGCTCGCCCAGCCGCTCAACGTGCCGGTCAGCTTGACGCCGATCACCTTGGGCCACCGGACGTTGAACGGGAAGCCGGTCATCACGTCGACGGCGTCCGCGCCGCCCACGCCGATCGCCACCATCCCGAGCCCGCCCGCGTTCGGGGTGTGGCTGTCGGTGCCGATCATCATCCCGCCCGGGAACGCGTAGTTCTCGAGCACGACCTGGTGGATGATGCCGCTACCGGGGCCCCAGAAGCCGATCTGGTACTTCGCGGACACGCTGCGGAGGAAGTCGTACACCTCGGCGTTGGTGTCGATCGCCACGCCGAGGTCGATCGTCGCCCCGACCTTCGCCTGGATGAGGTGATCGCAGTGCACCGTCGAGGGGACCTGCACCTCCGGCAGCCCGGCCGTCATGAACTGCAGCAGCGCCATCTGCGCGGTGGCGTCCTGCATGGCGACGCGGTCGGGGTGGAAGTCGGCGTAGCTCGCACCGCGCTCCATCTCCTGGCGCTCCGCGTCGACGAGGTGGTTGACGAGGATCTTCTCGGTGAGGGTGAGTGGTCGGCCGAGCCGTCGACGGCCGATCTCGACTCGTTCGGGGAGCGTGCCGTAGACCTGCTGGACGAGTTCGATCGGGGTGGTGGCAGTCGGGGTTTCGCGGGCCGTCATGTAGACAACTATAATACAAGTATGCTCGTCCTCGCAAAGCCCCGCCCACGGGACCGCGGGAAGGTGGGTCGCCCGTGAGGCGGATCCGCTATCAGGAGATCGCCGACGAGCTGCGCGACCGCGTCGCCGCGGCGCCGGCCGGCTCCGTGCTCCCGAGCGAGTCGGCGCTGTCGGCGGAGTTCGGCGCCAGCCGGGTCACCGTACGCCGTGCGCTCGAGATGCTCCGCGACGAGGGGATGGTCGCAGCCCGGCAGGGCTTCGGCTGGTTCGTCGCCACCGAGCCGCTGCGCCAGCACCTCGGCCAGCTCGGCACGATCGAGGCCCAGCTCGAGGGCAGCGGGCGGTCCGCTGCACGTCGCATCGAGGAGTTCGCGTTCGTCGACCCACCGGCGCGGGTCCGGCGGTTGTTGCGGTGCGACCAGGTGCTGCGGGTCAAGCGGGTCAACCTCGCAGACGGCGAGCCGTTCGCCGTCGTCACCGTGTGGTGTCCGGCCGAGCTCGGCCAGCGTCTGTCGCGCGACGACGTCGAGCGGACGCCGTTCTACGAGCTGCTCGGCGTCGAGCTGCGCGGCGCCACCCAGACGATCGGTGCCGACTCCGCCGAGCCGGCCGACGCCGCCCTGCTCGGCGTCCCGGTCGGCTCGCCGTTGCTGCGGTGCCAGCGGGTCACGACCGACCGTCTCGGCGAACCGGTCCTCGTCAGCGAGCACCTCTTCCCGGCGCACCGCACCGAGTTCGTCGTCGATCTCCCCCAGGCCGAACCCTCGATGACCCCCGAAGGCCTCCGCCTCGTCGAGTGACCACCCGAACCGTCCGCGCCGATCGACACGTTCCGGTCGGTTGCCGCGGACGGAACGTCAGCGTGCCACCCGAACCGTCCGCGCCGATCGACACGTTCCGGTCGGTTGCCGCGGACGGAACGTCAGCGAGCCACCCGAACCGTCCGCGCCGATCGGCTCGTTCCGGTCGGTTGGCGCGGACAGGTGGGCTCACCAGGCGTCCCAGTGGGAGACCTCGGCGGCGGGGAGGCGCTTGGCGAGCTTGAAGTCGGTGCCGAGCGTGTACGCGATCGGGAACAGGCCGCCCTGGCTGACCTCGTCGTAGGGGATCCCGAGGAGTTCGGCGGCGTCCTTCTCGCCGCCGTCCCTGAGGTGGAGCGTCGTCCAGGCCGAGCCCAACGCGCGCTCGCGCAGCGCCAACATGAAGCTCCACACGGCGGGCAGCAGCGAGCCCCACGCCGAGGCGGTGGCGAACGACGGCAGGTTGTCGAGGCGACCCTCGATGCAGGGGATCATCAGGATCGGCGCCCGGTGGAAGTTCTCCGCCAGGTACGTCGCCGAGTCGCGGACCGCCTCCATCCGCTCCTCGCGCACGTCGCCGTCGCCGTAGGTGGGCCGCGGCGCACTGGCGTACACCTCGAAGCTGCGGCGGTAGATGTCGGCGAGCGCCCGCTTCTTGGCGTCGTCGGTGACGAACACCCAGTGCCACGTCTGCCGGTTCGAGCCCGTCGGTGCCTGCAGGGCGATCTCGAGGCACTCGTCGACGACCTCGCGCTCGACCGGGGTGTCGAAGTCGAGGCGCTTGCGCACGGACCGGGTGGTGGTGAGGACGTCGTCGGCGGAGAGGTTCAGCTTCATGGGCGCAGTGTGGCACCCCTCGCGAAACGGGTGCCCACCGGAGAGCCAGGCGGTGGGAGACTTCGACGGTGCGGGCGAGCGACGAGGACGACTACCTGAGCGCGAACCGGGCCAACTGGGATGCGCGTGTCCCCGTCCACGCGGCGAGCGCCGACTACGGCCTCGACCGCTATCGAGCCGAGCCGGACCACCTGTCGGGGGTCGTGACGTTCGATCTGCCCCTCCTCGGCGACGTCGCCGGGCTCGACTCGGTCCACCTCCAGTGCCACATCGGGACCGACACCTTGTCGCTGCACCGGCTCGGCGCACGGGTCAGCGGTCTCGACTTCAGCGGTCCGGCGCTCGACGTCGCGCGCCGACTCGCGGCGGACTGCGGCGCCGACATCGACTACGTGGAGGCCGACGTCCACGACGCGGTCGAGGTGCTCGGCGGCGAGCGGTTCGATCTCGTGTACACGGGGATCGGCGCGCTGTGCTGGATCCCGAGCGTGGCGCGATGGGCGGAGGTCGTCCGCGGGCTGCTGCGGCCGGGCGGACGACTCTTCGTCCGTGAGGGTCACCCCGTGCTGTGGACGCTCGCCGACCCGCGTCCCGACGGCCTCGTCGTGATCGAGTACCCGTACTTCGAGGGGCCCGGTGTCGAGTTCCACGAGGAGGTGTCGTACACCGGGGACGCGACCGTTCTCGACCACCCGCGGACGATCGAGTTCAACCACGGCCTCGGCGAGATCATCACCGCGCTGCAGGATGCCGGGATGACGTTCGAGTCACTCGTCGAGCACGACACCGTCCCGTGGACGGCGCTCGGTGGGCAGATGCTCGACGTCGGCGGTGGGGAGTTCCGCCTCGCCGATCGTCCCGAGCGCCTGCCGCACACGTACACGTTGCAGGCCCGCCGCCGGTGACGGGCCCGGCCCGGCGACCTGACACACTTTCGACCATGTCCGACCGCGTGCTCATCTCCATCGCCGACGGCGTCGCCGACGTCACGTTCAACCGGGCCGACAAGCGCAACGCGCTCGACGGCGACATGTTCCTCGCCATCGCCGAGGCCGGCGA
>SKSP01000062.1 GCA_007122945.1 Ilumatobacteraceae bacterium
CGAACGACGCTGGATGGATGTCAGCCGGTGTGCACATCGAAGAAGCCGTGTCGGTGGCCACCGCAGGTCGCAACAAGTACTTGGCCATGCTCGACACCTCAGGAGGTGAACAGACGTGAAGACCACCAAGCACCCGAGAGAACTCTCCGCCGCCGAAGCTGACGCCATCGTGGCCGACAGTCGGATCGAAGCCGCTGCGTTGCAGGCGCACCGCGACGGTGCCTCCTGGGGAGTCATCGGTGCGCAACTCGGCATGACCCGCCAGGGCGCACGCCAGCGATTCGAACGACTCACCACATCCTGAACGTCCTCTGGAGCGCGGCAACTGTCCCGGCCGTCGTCAACCCGGCGTAGGTGGCACGGCCTCACCGTCGCTTGATGGTCAGGATCGGCATGCCGCGTTCCGATTCGTGCCAGCAAGCGACGTCGGGCGCCTGTCCCACTCGTACCGGTGATGGCGACCGGAGCGATCCGGCCGACACGCCTGTGGTGCACTGCGCGTGGCGACGCGGCCGTGACCGGGCAGTCGTTGGTGGCCGCCGGTGGGCAGATTTCGGTGGCCGCCAACAAGCCGATTCGGCGACGTCGGTCGACGAGCGAGCTCGTCGACAGGCTCCGGGAATGGTGCCATGACGGCTACCTCTTCGCTTCTGCCCGGATCGGGCGCTAGATCGGCGCACAAGCGACGAGGAGACAGGAGCGGTCGACGACACGGGCATCTCTGGCCGAACGACGAGGATCGCTTCCGGGCGGCGATCGGCGCCGGCTTCCGGGAGATTGGGTACGGAACGGGTACTCGGGGGGAGGCGATCCGATGATCTGCCCGCGAAAGTCCTGCTAGATCGGTGTACCGATGGTGAGTCGGCCGATAAGCGGGATTCTGTGACGCTTCCTCCCGGGGGAGTGGCGCCGGTGGCCATCCATCTGTGCGGTCCACCCGAGGGGAGTCCCGCCGTGACCGGCGGGACGGACGGGCCGCCCGTCCCCTCTGCTCGACCTTGCTCCGGGTGGGGTTTGCCGAGCCACCGGGGTCGCCCCCGGTGCTGGTGCGCTCTTACCGCACCGTTTCACCCTTACCTGTGACCGGTCGCCCGGCCCATCGGCGGTCTGTTCTCTGTGGCACTGATCCGTCAGGTCGCCCCGACCTGGCTCTCGCCAGCACCCTGCCCGGTGGAGTCCCGACTTTCCTCGACATGGTCCACCCCGACGAACGGGGTGCCCGTGCCGCGGCCACCTGGCCGACTCACCATCGACTGGGGAGTGTACGCCGGGCGCGGCGACGTGCCCCCGGCCGGTCGGAATCAGCAGCTCGAGAAGTCGTAGACGAACGAGTTCTCGGCCGGGGTCTGCAGACCGATCGTGAACCGGACGCCCTCGGCGTCGCGCGGGCCGACCGTGAGGTTGGTGGCGCTGAGGTTCCCGAAGGTCGTCGGTACGGCGTAGAGCACGGGCATGCCCTGCTCGTCGGGCTCGGCATCCTCGCCGCCGAGCTCCGGGGACACGTATCCCTCGGGTGTCCCGGTCACGGCCATCGCGATCGCGGCGGCGTGGCGGACCTCGTCGGCGGCGATCAGCACGGCCTCGCGGCGCAGGTCGTGGTCCTCCAGGCTGCGCACGATCGCCTGGTAGGTCGAGCCGGCGAAGCTCTCGAGGGCGTGCGCGATGTGCAGCAGGTCGCGGGCGAGGTCGTCGGTGTCCTCGACGGCCTCGAGGATCGGGGCGACGGCCCGCTCCATGTACCACTGGTTGGCGCAGCGGTACTCCTCACCGCCGGCCGCCGTGATCAGCTCGCCGAGGCGGTCGGCGTGATCCTGGTGGTCGGCCACGAACCGATCGACGAGCGTGAGCGCCGCGGGGTCGAGGACATCGAGCCCGGCGGCGACGTCGTACACCTCGAGCGCGACGTACTCGATCGACTGGGCGGTGCGCAACAGCACGACGTCGTCGACCTGACCCTGCGGGAGCGGCTCGCGGGGCGGAGCGACCCCGACCCGGCCCGGCTCGTCCAGGCCCTGGCGGCCTTCGCCACAGGCGGCGACGAGTGCTCCGAGGGAGATGACCAGACCGCTGTCGCGAAGGAGGCGGCGCCGGCCGAAGGCCGGCGAGCCGGCGCGAGCGGCGGGGCGAACGTCGGGGCTCATGTCAGGTCCTCCGGCAGCAGGGGGTCGGCGTCGTTGACGAGGACGGCGTCGAGGTCGTCGCCGCGACCGCTCGCGTCGGCGAGCACGGCGCAGTGGCGGGCCTCGACCACCAGGATCGACGCGACGAGGGCGGCCGCATCGGCGCTGTCCACCAGGCCGGCGAGCTCGGTGTGGGTCGCGACCGCGACCGACTCGAGGTCGTAGGCGGCGGTGGCGACGGCGGTGTCGTCGCCCGTCGTGAAATCGGGTTCGAGGGCGTCGTAGACGTCGTCGAGACGGCCGCTGGCGGAGACGCCGGTCATCGCCGAGAGGCGCTGGGCGTAGGCCTCGTGCTGCTCGCGCATTGCGCCGGCGATCTCGACCGCGCCGCCCGAGTCGGCAGCGGCGTCGTAGAGGTCTCGGGCGGTGAGCTCCAGCCGCATGGCGTGCTCGAGGAGGTCGCGCTCGACCGCGGCCGGATCGACCTGGGCGGTGGCGATGCCGCCGCGGCCGGCGATCGCGGCCACCGCGCCGGCCAGCCCGGCCCCGATCAGCGCGCGGCGGCTCGCGGTGCCGCTGGAGGTGCCGGCGCGTCGTTCCCCTTCGTCGGTCTGGGTCACGGGGGAGAGTCCTTTCGAGGTCATCGGGTCCACAGCATTCTCGGCCGGGGCAGGGTCAGGCAATTCTAGAAGTCGAGGGCCGACAGCTCCGGGATCCAACCGGTGGCACCCGACACGGCCCGCGCCCAACGGGAACGGGCCTCCAGGCGTTCGTCGTCGGTGGATCGTGGCTCGACGACGGTGGCCGGTTCCCACGACGCAGCGATGTCGTCGAGGCCGTTCCACGCGCCGGTGGCGAGTCCGGCGAGGTACGCCGCGCCGAGCGTGGTGGCCTCGACGACCGGTGCCACCTCGACCGGGACACCCGCCGCGTCGGCGAGGGCCTGCGTGAACGTCGGGTTCTGCGACATGCCGCCGTCGATGCGCAGCGCGTCGATCGTGAGGCCCGAGTCGGTGGTCGCGGCGTCGACGAGGTCGGCGCCACGTTGGGCGACGCCCTCGAGCACCGCCCGCACGACGTGGGCCCGGGTGGTGCCACGTGTGACGCCGAACAGCGTGCCGCGCGCGCCGTAGTCCCAGTGCGGCGTGCCGAGCCCGAGCAGGGCCGGGACGTACGTGACGCCGTCGGTGTGTTCGCAGCCGGCGGCCACGTCGTGGCTCTCGGCGCTCGTGTGGATCAGCCCGAGATCGTCCCGCAGCCACTCGACGTTCGTCCCGGCCGACAGCATGATGCTCTCGACGCCCCACACGGGCGTGCCGCCACGCGACCAGGCGACGATCGGGAACGTGCCGTTGGGGCTGCGCCGGAGACCGTCCGGCGCGGCGTCGCCGGTGCAGGTGTCGAGCATCGCGCCGGTCCCGAACGTGACCTTGGTCATCCCCGGGTGGACGCACCCCTGGCCGACGAGGGACGCCTGCTGGTCGCCCGCGAGCGCCGCGATCGTGGGCTCGCCGGGGAGCGCGGTGGCGGCGCCGATCGTGCCGGTGGAGTCGACCACGCGGGGGAGCGCGTCGATCGGGACGCCGAACACCTCGGCGAGGTGGTCGTCCCAGCGCCGCCGGAACGGGTCGAACAAGCCGGTGACGGCCGCGTTCGTGTCGTCGGTGACGTGCAGCGCTCCTTGCGACAACGTCCACGCGACCCAGGTGTCGACCGTGCCGACGCACAGCTCGGCCGGGTCGGTGTCGGGCGCCGCGTTCTGGAGCAGCCAGGTGATCTTGGTCGCGGTCTGGTTCGGGGCGACGGCGACGCCGTGCTCGGCCTTCGCGACGATGCACTCGCCGACGGTGCGGAGGTCCTGCCAGCCGATGCCGGGCCCGACCGGGGTGCCGGTCGCGCGGTCCCACACGACCGCGCTCGCGCGCTGGTTCGTGATACCGACGGAGTCGACGGGACCCGCGCGGTCGATCACTGCTCGGCCGACGTCGAGCACGCGGTCCGCCAGCGCGGTGGCGTCGAACTCGACGAGACCGGGCGCCGGGGTGACCGGCGGGAGCTCGCGTCGCTCGAGGTGGACGATCGTCGCGTCGGGAGCGACCGCGGCGGCGCGCAGGCTGGTCGTCCCGACGTCGATCACGAGGATCACGACCGGTCCTCCAGGTCGATCCGTCGCTCGTTCGACGGGACGAAGCCGAGTCGTCGCATGCGCTGACCGAACGCGCCGCCGATCAGGCCGGCCAACGACGCGAGCGTGAGGAAGAACATGATGTTGAACCAGTTCACGGTGTTGCCCACGACCAGACGGTAGGCGGTGACGACCACCTGCACGGCAAGATAGGTGAGGATCGCCGTGACGAGCCCGTGGGCGAGCGGGAGGCGGAGCGGCTGGAGCCAGGCAGCGCAGGCCGCGCCTGCCATGAACGCCACCAGCGCACCGAAGGAGAACACCGTGGCGAGCCCGGGTGACTCCCGGGCGCCGCTCGCCCAGCTGGCGGCGGCGAAGAGCGGGATCGCCAACACGAGCGCCAGCGCCCCGCCCGACCGGATGGCGATCCAGTCCCAACGGCGGCCGTCGGTCTCGGTCACGGCCACGAGGGTGCCCCGAACGGCGTGTCGAGCCCCAACTTCCCCGGATTGAGGATGCCGTTGGGGTCGAGCGCGAGCTTGATGGCCTGCAACACAGCGAACCCGTCGCCCAGTGCCTCGGCGACGAAGCGGGCGCGGTTCAGGCCGATTCCGTGGTGGTGCGACAGGTTGCCCCCGGCGGCCAGCACCGCCCGCTGGCCGGCGTCCCACATCTGCGTGTACGTCCCGTCGACCTCGTCGGGGGGCGGCGTGGCGGCGAAGGTGAAGTACAGGCAGGCGCCGTCGAGGTAGCTGTGGGACAGGTGGCACGTGGCGGCGCGGGCGTGCGGGACGGCGAGGATCGCTTCGCGGGTCGAGTGGAAGATCGCGTCGAGTCGAGACCAGGGAGCGGCGATCTCCATCGTGTCGACCACGTACCCCTTGTGGGTGAGCGCCTGGAGCGCGGAGGTGTCGTTGCGGTGCCGGAGCCACGCCTCGACGAGATCGTCGTCGGCGCGTTCGCCGGTCGCGCACGCGTCGTGGACGATCGACATCGCGGCGTCCACGATGGCCGGGTCGCCCTCGTCGAGGACGAGCAGCGTGCACGTGGTGCCGTCGCCGCCGTGACCGCGCGCCGACTCGGGGCCGTCGTAGAGCCGGAGCACCGCCGGTGTCGCGCCGCGCCGCATGACGACGCGGCAGGCCTCGACGCCGTCGGCGAACGTGGCGAACCGGTACGCGGCCCGACGTTCCGCTGCGGGCAGCGGGTGCGCCCGCAACCAGACGCGGGTGATCACCCCGAGCGTCCCCTCCGATCCGATGAAGACCTGGTCGAGGTCGGGGCCGGTCGCCGCCGCCGGTGCGCCGCCCGTGCGCACGATCGTGCCGTCGGCGAGGACGACCTCGAGACCGGCGACCATCTGTTCGATCTTGCCGTAGCGGGTCGAGTACTGGCCGGCGCCCCGGCAGGCGACCCACCCGCCGACGGTGGCGAGGTCGAAGCTCTGCGGGAAGTGCCCGACGGTCATGCCGTGGAGCTCCCGGAGCTCGCGCTCGAGGTCGGGGCCGTACGTGCCGGCCGCCACCTCGACGAGACCCGATTCGGTGTCGACCGCGCCGACGCCGGCGAGTCCGGTGAGGTCGAGCAGCACCCCGCCGAACACCGGCACGGAGGCACCACACACCCCGCTGCGCCCACCGGCGGCGGTCACCGGGACGTGCTGCTCGTCGCACAAGCGCAGGATGTCGGCGACCTGGTCGGTGGTCGTCGGCCGCACCAGCGCTGCGGCGCGCCGGGGAACGCGACCGGCGAGGCTCCAGTGCAACGCCAGCGGCCACCAGTCGCGGCTCGCCTCGGCGACGGCGTCGGTCTCGACCACGGTCTCGCAGACCTCGGCGAGGCGGGCGAGGACGGCGTCTCCGAGGCCGACCCGAGCGCCCGTCAGGTGCTCGCCGGTGCCGCGCAGCTCGATCGGCGGGGTGGGTGTGGTGGGCGGTGTCGGGGTCGGCGGCGTCACGGTGTCGCTCCGGTGACGCGCTCGGCCCGGTGCTCGCGAGCGGCGCGTCGTTCGCGCTCGCACAGGCGGCGGTAGTCGTCGAGTTGGCGGGCGACCTCCGCGTCGCTCCAGCCGAGCTCGCGGCCGACGAGCTCGGCGACACCCGGCGCCGCTGCCTCGGTCGCCTCGCGATCGGCGAGATGGCAGCGGGTGCGACGGACGAGGACGTCCTCGAGGGTGGTCGCCATCTCGTGACGGACGGCGTACGCCGCCTCGGCGCGGAGATAGGGCAGCCCGGTCACGAGTGGGTCGCCGAGCCTCGGGTCGCGGTCGATCAGCGCGAGAACGGCGTCGGCCTCGGTCCCGTAGCGCCGGCGGAGGTGACCGGTCCGCGTCGAGATGTCGCCGAGCTCACGGGTGGCGCCGAGCAGCCGGAGGCGTCGGGTGGGGGAGCGGCGCCAGGGTCGGCGCTTCCTCCTCGTCGGGGCCAGGACGGTGTCGACGGTGTCCTCGGCCATCGCTCGATACGTCGTGAGCTTGCCACCGGCGATCGTCACGACGCCCCGGTCGCTCACCGTGACCCGGTGGGTGCGCGACAGGTCCGCAGTGCGTCCGGTGGCATCGCCGGCGACGAGCGGCCGCAACCCGGCCCACACGCCGGTCACGTCGTCGGCGCTGAACGGCGTGGCGTGGCCGTCGGCGGCGATCGCGTGGTTGAGTGCACCGAGCACGTAGTCCAGATCGGTGGCATCGCACTGCGGATCGTCGAGCGAGCCGTCGTGGTCGGTGTCGGTCGTGCCCACGTACGCGTGACGGAACGTGCCGTCGCCGCGCGGCCCCCAGGGGACGAGGAACAGACTCCGCTTGTCCCCGGGGACCGGGATGATCACCGCTATGTCATTGCGGACCCGTTCCCAGGGCACCGTGACATGGACGCCCTTGGCCGGCCGGATCGTCGGCGGACCGCCGGGCCGGTCGAGCCGGTCGATGTCGTCGGCCCACACCCCCGTGGCGTTCACGACGGTCGCCGCGCGCACGGTGATCTCGCCGTGACCCGTGTCGACCACGGCACCGTCGACCGGTCCGGTGTTCCCGGTCGGGTCGACCGTGGGGGTGAGCGCCACGACCCGGCAGCGGTTCGCGATCACGGCGCCGTGGGCGGCCGCGGTCCGGGCGATGGTGAGGGTCAGCCGCGCGTCGTCGGCCGTGGCGTCGTAGTACAGGTAGCCGCCGGCGACGCGATCGGTCGGGAGCGTGGGGACGTGGGCGTGCGCGGTCTCGGCATCGAGCCTCCGGTGGCGTCGTCCGATGCGCCAACCCCCGGTCAGGTCGTACATCCACATGGCCGAGCCGAGCGCCTTGGCGACGCGGCGTGAGATCACGCCGTCGCGGGTGAGCACCGGGATCAGGAACGGAAGGACCTCGACGAGGTGCGGCGCATTGCGCAGCAGCCGCTGGCGCTCGTGGAGGGCTTCGTACACAAGTCGCACGTCGCCGTTCTGGAGGTAGCGGAGTCCGCCGTGGACCAGCTTGGAGCTGCGCGAGGAGGTCCCGCTGGCGAAGTCGTCGCGCTCGACGAGCGCCGTTCGCAGGCCACGGGCCGCGGCGTCGAGCGCGACGCCGACGCCCGTCACACCCCCGCCGATCACCAGGACGTCGAAGGCCTCGTCGCCCAAGCGCGCCAGCATGAGGTCACGGTCGAACGCCGGCGGCGCGACGGAGGTGGACATGGGGCGATCGTACGTCCTCGTCGCCGCGCGGTGCAGTGGCGAAGCATGTTGCACTCGTTGCGTCTTCGCATCGTTTGCGAATTGGCACTCCGTACGCCTATGGTGCGGTCCCGTGCGTTCACCGGCCGAGCTCACCGAGGTCTTCCGGGCCCAGGGTCTCAAGATCACGCCGCAGCGACAAGTGCTGTTCAGCTTGCTGCACGACACCGATCAGCACCCGACGGCCGAGATGTTGTTCGCCGCGGCGAGCGACCGGATGCCCGGGATCTCCTTGCGGACGGTCTACCAGACGCTCACCGAACTGACCTCGATGGGTGAGGTCCGTCAGCTGGCGTTCGGTTCCGGTCCGGCCCGGTTCGACCCGAACGGCAGCGACCATCACCACGTGCGTTGCCGGACGTGCGGCGCGATCCGCGACGTCGACGTCGGCGGCGTCGACCGCCTCGAGCCCCTCGACGTCGAGAGCCTCGGCGGCTTCGAGCCCGACGCCGTCTCGATCGTGTTCCACGGCCGCTGTGCCGAGTGCGCACGAGCGTCGGTGGCCGCCGCTGCCCGCACGACCACGACCACGACCACCAGTACCACCCCAAACACCCCCACAGGAGGAGCATGATGGCCGAGCTGAACGGCACCAAGACCCACGAGAACCTGAAGGAGGCGTTCGCCGGCGAGAGCCAGGCCAACCGCCGCTACCTGTGGTTCGCGCAGCGCGCCGACGTCGAAGGGTATCCCGACGTCGCCGCCCTGTTCCGCTCCGTGGCCGAGGGCGAGACCGGTCACGCCCACGGGCACCTCGAGTACCTGGCCGAGGTGGCGGACCCGGCGTCGGGCGAGCCGATCGGCGACACCGAGGACAACCTCAAGGCCGCGGTCGCCGGCGAGACCTACGAGTACACCCAGATGTACCCCGGTTTCGCGGCCACCGCCCGCGACGAGGGCTTCGACGAGATCGCCGAGTGGTTCGAGACCCTCGCCCGGGCGGAGAAGAGCCATGCCGGCCGCTTCACCCAGGGTCTCGAGAACGTCAGCTGAACCCACCC
>SKSP01000041.1 GCA_007122945.1 Ilumatobacteraceae bacterium
ACGAAGGCGGCGAGTGGGTGCGCTATGGCCGATCGCCCGTGGGTTCCGAACCCCAGGGCCTCTACGAGGACCGGGTCACCATGCTCGTCGATGACGGGAGCGTCGACGGTTTCGCCCAGTACGGCGGCTACATGACCGTCACCGACAACGAGATGCGCTCCTATACCGACGAGGCCGACGAGGAGGAGGTGCAGGCGGTGCTCGGTGAGGACGATGTCCGCAAGTTCCTCCCCGAGACCCGAACCGACATCGACGACTGGCGGACCCGGCGATCCGACGACGAGCTCGACGAGCTGCGGCGGTCCGGTTACTTCCTCGACCTGTGGCACTGGCGGGCGCACCGCTCGAACCCGATCGGTTGGGCCGACGACACCCTCGTGTTCGACTATCGCCTGAGCGACGAGGGGACGGGCCCGTTCACGACCAACGCCGACGACGACGGGAACCCTGCGTTCATGTTCGACGTCGATGCCACCGGGCAGTACGCGATGGACTTCGACCGGCTGCTCGCGCTCGACTACGGCCAGGACGACTTCTACTACCTGTCCGAAGACATCGCGGTCCCGTTCGACCCCGACCACGACTGGCAGGAGGGCGACGCGATCCCGCGCCGCCTGCTGCGGGAGCCGGACGGCTCGCGCGGGGTGATCTTCGCCCAGGGTCTGGCGACGAACGGCGAGTGGAACGTCGAGCTGCGGCGAGCCCTCGACACGGGTTACCCGCTCGACGACAAGGCGCTCAGTCACCTCGGCCTCTACGACGTGGCGTTCGCCGTGCACACGAACGCAACCGGGAGCCGCTGGCACTACGTGTCGTTCCCGTTCAGCCTCGGCCTCAGCCGGAGCGCCGACATCGAAGCCACCCGCTTCGACGGTGACGCCCCGCCGTGGGACGACATCGAGTGGACGACCGTCACGCTCTTCTACCCCGGTCAGACCGGCTACAACCACGCCGTCAGCGACGACCACGCCGGCGCCGAGGAGGTCCGTGAGCGGGTGAACATCCGAGCCGCTCACAGCGAGGAGCAGCTCGCTCACTACGTGGTCGAGGGCGAGTTCCGGTCCGAGATCCGGCGGCAGTGGTACTTCACGGCGGTCGCCTGGATCTTCTTCGTGATCGCCACCACCGTCGCCGTCGCCCGACTGACCGGACGCGACGACGACCACCCCGATCAGACCCGTACCGCTGAGGAGGTCAGCGCATGAGGCCGGCATATCACACCATCGTCGTCGGCCTCGTCTCGGGATTGATGCTGTTCGCTCTGATCGCCACGGTCGTGCGGGTGTTCCTCCGCCTCCGTGGTCGCGAAGCGTCCCCGCTCGCCACCGCCGCGGACCGGGCCGCCGTGGCGGCGGCGTCGCTCGGTATCGCCCTGACCGTGGTGGGGATCATCACCGGATTCCTCGTCTGGCCGCTCGAGGCGACCTTGCGCAGCCCGGTGATGAAGAACAAGATCCTCGCCTCGTTCCTGAGCGTGGCGTTCTGGGGCGCGTTCTTGGCGGTGCGGTTCCGTCGTGGCCCCCAGTTGTGGTCGAACCTGACGCTCGGCGTCTACGCGGTGATGCTGGCGGCGTCGGGGTTCGTGTTCGGGATGATCACGAGTTCGATCGGCGGCGATGCGGCCGGCAACCCGAGCGGGTTCGAGAACATCGTCCGGATCTTCGGTGTCGAGACTCGCTTCACCTTCTACCTGCCGACCTGGCTCAACCTCGTCGTGATCGTGCTCGGTGTGCTGGCGCTCGTGGTGGCCTTCACCGCTCGTTCCCACCATCGGGGGGATCCGGTCGGGGATCGCTTCTGATCACGCGACCGTCGCGCAGGTGGACCCGACGGTCGGCGAGGTCCGCCATCGCGTGATCATGCGTGACCACGACGACCGCAACGCCCCGGTCGTGGGCCTGGTCGACGAGCAGCTTCACGACCTCCGCTCCGAGGGTCGTGTCGAGGCTGGCGGTCGGTTCGTCGACGAGCAGGACGTACGGCTCGTTGAGCAGTGCCCGCGCGATGGCCACGCGCTGGGATTCGCCGGCCGACAGATGAGCGGGGAGGTGCCCGAGCCGATCGGCCAGACCGAGCTCACCGAGCAGTTCGAGCGATCGGTCGCGGACCGTCGTGGGCCCGCGGTTCCCGGCGAGGAGCACGCCGATCACCTCGAGGTTCTCCCTCACGGTCAGGTAGGGCACGAGGTTGTGGGTCTGGAACACGAAGCCGATCTGGCGGGCGCGCAACTCCTGGAGTTGCGAACGCCGGAGCTCGTTCAGTGGTGTCCCCGCCACCGTCACCGTGCCCTCGGTGGGGTGGAGGAGCCCACCGGCGATCGAGAGCAGCGTCGACTTCCCGGAGCCTGATGGCCCGAGCACGGCGGTGAGCTCGCCGGCGTCGACGTCGAGCGACACCCGATCGAGCGCGGTCACGGTCCGCCCTCTCTGGCCGTAGCGGTGCGTGACGTCGTGGACCTGGAGCGTGGTCACCGGTTCACCGTACCGGTCGAAGTGTTCAGCCGAGTTGCACACATGCCCGGGACACATGACCGGGACACATGACCAGGGAGGTCATGGATCCCGGGATGAGTGGGCGGCATCGTCGAGGCCATGAGCACCTCGTTCGCTTCCTCCGATCCCGCTGCCGACTCCGATCCCGACACCGGCGAGCCACGCCCGGACAGATCCGCTCCGGGCGCGGGTACGGTCGTCGACAAGTCGACGCCCGCCCGGGCCGCTGCGCAGCGGCTCCGCGACACGCTGCGGCTCAACGCGACGACCTCGATGCTCGGTGGTCTCACCGCCGCCGTGGCTGCCGGTCCGCTGGACCGGGTGCTGGGCACCGGTCAGGTGACCGCCGTGCGACTGGTCGGCGCCGGCTTGTTCGTGTTCGCCGTCGACGTCCTGGCGGTGGCCGGGGCCCGGATCTCGCGCCTGCGCCGCTGGGCTCCGGTGATCGTCGTGGGTGACGCGCTCTGGGTGGCCGGCAGCATCGCGGCGATCGTCGCCGGCTGGTTCTCCGCGGCGGGTACGGTCGTGGTGTCCCTGGTCGCGGTGATGGTGGGTGCGTTCGCCGTCCGGCAGTGGACGTCGTGGCGACGCTTCGCCCGGGTGGACGTCCGGGCGGTCGACGAGGCGCCACCGGTCGAGGTCGTGCACGTCGAGCGTCGGATCGACGTCGCTCCCGACGTCGTGTGGACGGTCGTGACCGACCACGACCTGTACGGGCGGCTCGCGCCGAACCTGTCGGACGTCCGGATCGACGGGCACGGCGGCGCGGTCTCCCCGGACGGCACCGGGCTGCGCCGGACCTGCACGAACCGTCGGGGCGCGTCGTGGCGCGAGGCCTGCACGCTCTGGGAGCCCCGTCGCAGGTTCGAGGTCGCGGTCGACACCTCCGACTACCCGTACCCGCTCACCGAGATGCGCGGCTCGTGGTGGGTCGTCCCCCGTGACGACGGGGGTTCGATCGCCGGGATGGACTTCCGGTTCCGCCCGTCGGCCGGGGTCCGCGGCCGGGTCTTCGCCGTGGTGATGCAGGCCGCCTTCCCGGTCGTGCTGCGCCGCATCCTCCGGGGGTGGGAGCGCGCCGCGCGCGCCCATTCGAGCGCCCGCCGGTCGGAGCAGGGCCCAAGGTCCCACGAAACAGCGGCCGGCTGACCTGGGGGAGCACCTTCGCCGACGATCACGTGAGCGACGAGCTCGGTGAGTTGGTCGACAGCGGGGCCAAGGCCGAGGGCTATGCGAGCTTCATCGAGGGTCACATCGACAACGCCGCCGACGGCGTGACCCACGCCGAGCTCGGCGGTCCGGAGCGGGCCGCTGGTGCGACGACGGGTCTCACCGGGCGCCGGTGCGGGCCCGGATCGCCGACCAGGCGAACGTCGGCACGGGCAGCGGGACGTTGCCACCGTAGAGCTCGATCGCGAACGACTCGCGCAGGAACTCCCGCTGCCGATGGATCTCCGGATCCTGGTCCTGTGTGAGGCGGCGCACCATCGCCGGGATGTCACCGGCGAGCTCGTGCACGACCACGTCGCGGCCGGCGACGTGCTGCAACCAGATCGCCATTCGCTTCAGCCCCCACCGACGGGTCCGATCGAGACCGTCACCGGTGGCGATGCCGTCCCGGTAGGCGCCAGTTCGCCCGGGTGCGAGCGGCACCGCCCACGCGACGAAGAGGTCGTCGGCACCGACCTCGCCGGACCGATCATCCGTCAGCAACTCGGGCGGATCACCGGCGTCGACGAGTGCCGTGCCGTGCACCGCGAGCTCCTGGCGGCGGTACCACAGGTCGAACCGGTCGGTCGCGTCGCGCAGGCGTCGCAGCGCGTGGAGCGGGTCGTCGGCGTCGGTGCGCACCACGACGAGTTCGTGGTCGGGCTGGAGCCAGAACGCCTGACGGGTGACGCCGACGGCGCGCCGGGAGAGCGCGAACTCGTCGCGCCGCCGCCGGAGCTGGCGGCACCACTCGTCGTGGCGCTCGGCGGCTCCGGGCCGAAGGGGATGCACGGAGATCATCCGTCGCACCCGCCCATCGTCGCGCGCAGCACGGCGTCGGGAGCAACCGGTCGCATCCGCCCACGGCGCCACGTGTTCCCCGACGGGTCGTTCCTCTAAGGTTCGGGCTTCCCGTCCGCCGACCCTCCCGGCGTCGACCTGCGGCGGGCCGACCGTCGAGACATGTTGAGCTTCATCCAGCCGACCGAGCACCAGGTGCTGGTGTTCCTCGTGCAGATCGTGGTGCTGCTCGCGGTCGCACGCCTGCTCGGCCAGCTGTGCCGGTCGATCGGGCAACCGTCGGTCGTGGGCGAGCTCGCCGCGGGTGTCATCCTCGGGCCGTCGATCCTCGGCCAGGTCGCGCCCGAGGTGTTCGTATGGATCTTCCCGGGCGACGCGGTCCAGTCCGGCATGCTGTTCACGGTCGGCTGGGTGGGGGTGATGCTGCTCCTCGTCGTCACGGGGTTCGAGACCGACCTCACGCTGATCTCCCGGCTCGGCCGCGCCGCGTTCTGGGTCACCGCCGGCAGCCTCGTGCTGCCGTTCGCGTTCGGCCTGCTCGGTGGGGTCCTCGCGCCCGACAGCCTGGTCGGGCTCGAGGCGGATCGAGGGGTGTTCGCCCTGTTCCTGGCGACCGCCCTGACGATCTCGTCGCTGCCGGTGATCGCCAAGATCCTGACCGAGCTGCGGTTGCTCCGACGCAACTTCGGACAGCTCACGCTGGCGTGCGGCATGGCGAACGACGTGATCGGGTGGGTGCTGCTCGGCCTCATCGCCGGTCTGGCGAGCTCGGGGCGGCTCGAGCTCCGAAGTCTGGTGACGACCGTGATCGGGCTCTTCGTGTTCCTCGCGATCGCAGCCGCCGTCGGCCAGCGGATCATCGACGCGGTGCTGCAGGCGATGCGTCGGCGCGACGTCGGCCTGGGGGGCTGGGCAACGATGTCGATCGCCCTCGCCCTCGGCCTCGGTGCGATCACCCAGGCGCTCGGCGTCGAGGCCGTGCTCGGCGCCTTCATCGGCGGGATCCTGCTCGGCCGATCCCGCTTCGCCCGACACGACGTGGAGGAACACCTCGAGACCGTCACCGTGTCGTTCCTGGCGCCGATCTTCTTCGCGACCGCCGGTCTTCGGGTGGACATCTCCCTGCTGGCCGACCCCGAGATCCTGATGTGGACCTTCATCGTGATCGTGCTCGCCACGGCGTCGAAGTTCCTCGGCTCGATGTTCGGCGCCCGGATCGCCGGTCTCGAGCGGCGCGAGGGCATGGCGCTCGGCACGGCGCTCAACGCTCGCGGTGCGCTGGAGATCGTGATCGCCACGGTCGGTCTGTCGCTCGGCGTCCTCAACGACGCGTCCTACGCCATCGTCGTCGTGATGGCGATCGTCACGTCGGTGATGGCACCACCGCTGTTGCGGCTCCTCGTGCGTGGCTGGGCGGGGTCCCCCGAGGAACAGGCCCGGCTGAAACGGGAGGAGCAGTTGGCGGCCAACCTGTTGCACAAACCGGGCCGGATCCTGCTGCCGACCCGAGGTGGCGTCGCCTCGCGGTACGTGGCCGCCATCGTGAACGGGGGCTTCCCGCACGAAGCGCCGGTCACCTTGATGGTGGTGGGCGACGACGCGCGCTCGACCGACATCTCCGCCGTGACGCACCTGCTCGGCGACCGCAACGTCGAGCAGGTCCGGATCGGCGGCGATCCGACTCGGAGCGTCGTCGCCCAGTCGATGCTGGGCTTCGACGTCGTCGCGAGCGGGATGGCGCCGACCCCCGACTCGGCGCGCCTCGGCCCGATCTCCAGCGCCGCCCTGATGGGTTCGCAGCTGCCCGTCGTGCTCGTCCGCCCGCCCCGGGCCGCGGCGGGCTCGCGCCCGTCCGACGCACCGCGCTTCCGCCGGATCCTGCTCCCGGTGTCCGCGGCGCGTCCGTCGCGGGCGGCCGCCGAGTTGGCGATCGGGCTCGCCGCGACGATGCGGGCGACCCTCCACCTGCTGCACGTCAGCGCGCCGCGCGACACCGGGCCGGTGCGCCGGATCATTCGCACCACCCTGCGCAGCCACGAGCGGATCGTGGCGTCGTACGCCGATCCGGTCGGCGAACGCCTGATCGACGCCGCGGAACGCACGGCGCGCGAGAACGGGATCGACGTCCGCCGCGTGCTCGTGAACCACCAGTCGCGCGGTGGTGCGATCGTCGAGGCCGTCGACGAGCACCACTGTGACCTCGTCATCCTCGGGGTCGAGGTCCAAGATGCTGCCGGCGAACCGTTCCTCGGGCAGACCGCCGAGGTCGTGCTCTCGAACTCCGACGCAGCCGTCGCCCTGGTGGCGCTCCCGTCACGCTGACCCGTCGCGCGGGCCACGTCGAGCGCACGTCAGTCGTCGTCGGTGTCCGACTCGTCCTCCCAGTCGACCCAATCGACGCTGGTCTCGCGGACATACGTGCGCACGGCCCGGCCGACGGTCGGGTAGAAGTGCCCGCGGCCGATCACGTCGAGTGTGCCGGAGTGTTCCAGGCTGTCGCGAACGACACCGCGCAGCTCGGCGAACGCGAGCGTGACGCCGATCGCCTCGAGCTCCTCGTGCAGCTCCAGCAGCATCTGATCGGCGGTCGCGTCGATCTCGGTGATCGAGCCGGCGGCCACCACCACCCAGCGCACGGGGACCTGATCGGTTCGGGTCGCCAGGTCGATCACCTCTTCGCGGAACAGCGCCGCGTTGGCGAAGAACAACGGGGCGTCGAAGCGATAGAGGACGAGGCCGGGGATGCGCCGGCCGTCGGGGTTGCGGCGCCCGTCGTGGTAGCCCTTCCGCCCCCGGACGCGCACGAGTGTCGTGGTGTGCGGCCGCCAGGCCCGCTGGATGAGTGCGAGCAGCGAGAAGCCGACAGCGATCGCCACACCCCACACGACGCCGAGCGTGACCACGCCGACGAACGCGATCATGCTGAGCACGAACTCACCGCGTCGGGTGCGCGCCAGCTGACGCAGCTCGCGCACCTCGAACAGCTCCGACACTGCGGCGATCACGACGGCGGCGAGCGTGGCCGTCGGGAGTCGCTGGAGGGCGCCGGGCGCCGTGATCAGCAGCGCGGCGATCGCGACGGCCGCGATGACGGTCGTGAGCTGCGTGCGCGCCCCCGCCGCGATCGCCACGGGGGTCCGCGACGAGCTCCCGCTGACGCCGAAGCCCTGGGCGAGGCCGGCAGCGAGGTTGGCGGCACCGAGCGCGACGAGCTCTCGATCGGGGTCGACGCGCTGACCGCGGCGGGCCGCGAACGCGCGCGACAGCAGGCTCGTGTCGGTCAGCGCGACCAGCGCGACGGTGAACGCCCCGACCGCGATCGGGCCGACGTCCGTCCACTCCAGCTCGGGGACCACGATCGAGGGCAGCCCACGCGGCAGCTCACCGACCAGTTCGAGCTGGTCCTCGAGACCGAGCAGCGCGACGGCCAGCGCGCTGCCCACGACGGCCAGCAACACCCCGGGCAACCATGGGAGCACCCGCCGGAGCACGACGATCGCGACGAGCGACGTGAGCGCGATGACGAGTGGCGTGGCGCGGGCCTGGCCGTCGGCGATCGCCTGCACGGTCCGGCCGGCGCGCTCCAGCGATCTGCCGGGCTCCACCGCGATGCCGAGTGCGACCGGGACCTGGCTGATCATCACGACGGTCACGACACCGTTGAGATAGCCGTGCCGGACGGGGATCGAGAGCAGTTCGGTGACGAACCCGAACCGGGCCAGCCCGGCGACGAGGCAGATCACCCCCGCGCCGATCGCCACCGCGGCCGCGACGAACACGGCCCGCTCGGGGTCGCCCATCGACAGCGGGATCACGGTGGCGGCGATCAGCGGCGCCAGGCTGGAGTCGGGTCCGAGGACGAGGACCCGGGAGGGTCCGACGAGCGCGTACACGACCAGCGGGACGATCGTGGCGTAGAGCCCGTGCACCGGTGGGACCCCCGACACCTGCGCGTAGGCCATGCCGACCGGGATGAGGAACGCCGTCAGCACGAGGCCCGCGACGACGTCGTGCCGCAGGTCCCCCCGGTCGTAGTTCCGGACGGTCTCGACGCCCGGCAACCAGCGTCCGACGGCGCTGCCCGCGGGCTCCGCAGCGCGCCTGGCGCTGCTCCTGGTGCTCGGCGGGTCGGTCACGACCGTCCATCGTCGCGCCCGGTCTCGACTCGCGCGAACAACGCGACGAGTGGAGCGAGCGCGACGAGCGGTCCGAGCACCCACAGCGGGCGGGCCAGCCACCACTCCAAGGTGGGTTCGGCACCGAGCGTGACACCGGCGGCCTCGGCCGCGAGGACCACGACGTACAACGCGGTCATGTGCCAGACGAAGACCGTCATGATCGCCGCGTTGACGGCGACGACGGCCGTCCAGGGGCGCTTGCGACGCAACCAGGTCGCGAGGTGGGGGCGGACGCCGAGGACGAGGGCCAGCTGGACGATCGCGAGTACGGCGATGACCGCCGTGGTGGGATACATGTGGCTGCCCTCACCGCCCGTTCCGACCATCGAGCGCGGGTACTCCTCGAGCGTCGTGCACAGCGCGACGAGGCCGATGCCGACCACGGCGACGGCGAGCAGGGTCCGGGTTCGCCACGCGGTCAACGTGCCGTCGTGCCACAGGTAGCCGAGCTGGTGCACGAACACCCACACGAGCGCGGTGTTCACCCAACCGGCCGCGTCCGACCCGAGAGCGAACCGGACGACGTCGGTCCCCGCGACGACGGCAGCGAGCACGGCCAGCGTCACCCAGCGCCCCCGGTCGTGCAGGCGTGCCGTGATCGGCACCAGCGCGACCACCCACAGATACGCGCCGACGAACCACAGCGGGATGAAGACGATCGGAGCCGTCACGAGCACCGACCGGTGTCCGTCGACGAGGAGCAGGAGCATCCCGTCGATCGCCGCCCAGACCAGCACGAACACCAGCGGAGGTCCGAGCAGCCGCCGGACCCGGCCGCCGAGGAAGGCCCCCGCGCCGTTGCCGTCCGCCAGTGTGGAGCACCATCCGGCCCGGTTGGCGAACCCGCCGACGACGAAGAAGACGGGCATGACCTGGAGCACCCACGTCGGGAGCCAGCCGAGCGGCACCTCGGCGATCGGGTTCGGGTTGACGAGCACCCCGTCGGCGTCCCGGTGGGTGATCGACAGCGACCAGTGCCACACGATCACCACGGCGATGCTCGCCGCCCGTATCGCGTCGACGACACGGTCGCGTTCGGGTGGTGTGGCGTCCACGAGCGCGTCGATCGTCCTGCGGGCGCGTCTGACCGCACCGGACGGATTCATGGGACCATCGTCGCACGCCTCTCGGACGACCGTTGGCGACCACGGGAATCCATGGTGCCGCGGTAGGGTTCCGGTCGATCATGGGCACGAAGAAGGCCGGCACGAAGCAGACGACGGCGCCGAAGGGCAAGCCGACCCCGAGACGTGACCCGCGCCCGTCCAACCGCGGTCGTTACCGCTCCACGATCCAGTGGGGTCTGGTCGCGTTGGCGATCCTCACCGTGATCGTGCTCGCGGTCCTGTTCGGCCCGGACTGGAGCGACCGGCTGTTCCGCGACAACAACCCGGGGCCGGCGACCGTCATCGACGTGCTGCCGGGCCTCGTGCGTGCGTCGCTCGTGCCGCTCGCAGCTGCCTGATCGGCGGCCGCGAGGACTCGTCGCCGCAGCAGGCGGCGGCGAGCAATACCACGTCGTCGAGACGCTCGAACGCCGACCCCGCCGTCCTGGCGACGGACCGTCATCCGAGCTCGCGAATCGCGTCCTCGATGCCGCGGTGGAAGGTCGGGTAGGCGTAGATCATCGACCGGAGCTCGGTCAGCGGGGTGCGGGCGTGCACGGCGAGCGCGAGGAGGCCGAGGACCTCGCCACCGCTCGGCCCAGCGGCGGTCGCCCCGACCAGCACGTCGCGCTCGCGGTCCGCGACGAGCTTGATGACGCCCTCGTTACCCGCCTTGTGCAGCCAGCCGCGCGCCGTGGACGGGACCTGGGCGCGCCCGACCGCGACGTCGATGCCGGCGTCCCGGGCGGCGGCTTCCGACAGTCCGACCGAGGCGACCTCGGGGTCGGTGAACGTGACGCGCGGGATCGCTGCGTCCTCGAACGGCCGGTGGGGTTCGCCGAGCATGTCGGCCGTCGCGATCGCCGCCTGATGGATCGCCACGTGGGTGAACGCGCCGCGCCCGGTCACGTCGCCGACCGCCCACACCCCGTCGGTCACCCGGAGGTGCTCGTCGACCGGGAGGGCGCGCGCCCGCTCGTCGACGCCAACGGTTCCGGCGCCGATGCCGGCGAGGTCGACGCGGCGGCCGGTCGCGACGAGGAGCCGCTCGGCGCTCCGCTCGTTCCCGTCGTCGAGCCGGACGACGAAGCGCCCGCCGTCGTGCTCCACCCGGGTGGCCGACACGCCGGTCAGGACCTCGACGCCCTCGTCGGTGAACACGTCGGCGAGCAGCTCCCCGGCCTCGGGCTCCTCCTGCGGGAGCAGCCGGTCGGCCGCCTCGACGAGCGTGACGGTGACACCGAAGCGGGCGAAGACCTGGGTCAGCTCGGCGCCGATGGCACCACCGCCGAGCACGATGATCGACCCGGGCAGCGTCTCGGTCTCGATCGCGTCGTGGTTCGTCCAGTACGGCGTGTCGGCCAACCCGTCGATCGGGGGAACGGCCGGCACGGTGCCGGTGGCGACGACGACGGCCCGGGTGGCGCGGTAGCGGCGGATCCCGTCGTCGGTGTCGACCTCGACGGTGTCGGCACCCACGAGACGGCCACGTCCGCGCACGAACGTCCCGCCCTTGTCCGTGAAGCGCTCGACGGCGACCGTGTCGTCCCAGTCGTCGGTCGCCTCCTGGCGGATGCGGGCGGCGACCGGGGCCCAGTCGGGCACCACCGTCGCCGACCCCGCCATCCCCGGGATGCGGCGCGCCTCGGCGAGCAGGTGCGCCGCGCGCAACATCATCTTCGACGGGACGCACCCCCAGTAGGGGCACTCGCCGCCGACCAAGCCGGCGTCGATGCCGACGACCGACCAGCCGCACGTCGCCAGCCGCCCGGCGACGTCCTCGCCGCCGGGCCCCATGCCGAGTACGACGGCATCGACCGTCTCGATGGGTGTCTGGTCGGCTGATGCGGAACCGTGATCGCTCATGTCGTGGGAACCCGGCGTTCGGTCGGCGTGTTCCCGAGGCGACTGGCGGTCGTCGCCGCCCTCCCCGTGCTCGGGTCGACGAGCGGCCATGATGGCGGCGTGCTCGAACGGATCTCGTGGATCCACCACGCCCTCGTCGGCGGGGCGGTCGTGGGTTGCGGTGCGCTGGCGTACGTCGGGCTGATCGGTGAACCGTCGCCCGAGGAGCGCTTCGAGTCCAAGCAGGTGGTCGTGTCCCCGGCGGGCGGCGACGCGCTCCGGATCCGAGAGGTGATCGATGTCGACTTCGGCGGGGCGGCCCGCCGGGGCCTCGAACGCGACGTCCCGACCGACTTCGGCGTCCCGACCGACGTGACCGTCCACTCCGACACCGCGCCCGACGACCTCACGGTGATCCCGATGTCCGGCGAGGTGCGGTTCCGCATCGGCGACCCCGACGTGACCAACACCGGACAGCACCGCTACGTGATCGAGTTCACGTTGCCCGAGGCGCGGGTGACCGAGGGCCAGCTGGCGCTCGACATCATCGGCAACGACGAGGAGCTCGGGACCGGGCGATTCGAGGTGGTCGTCGCCGGGCTGGAGCTCCGCGACCCGCGGTGCAACACGGGGCGCGCCGGCGCGGCCGGCGGGTGTGACCTCGTCGCCGACGGTGACGTGTACCGGGCGGTGATCGATCCGCTGCGTCCGGGCGCGGGGGTCACGATCGGTGGCGACATCGTCGGTCGGGTCGACGTCGCCACCCCGCCCCTGCCGCCCCTGCCCGAGCGTCGGCCCGAACCGGATCGCACGTGGTTGGCGCTCGCCCTGCTGCCGATCGGCGCCGCGTCGGCCGCCGGCTCGTACGTCGTGAGTGCCCGACGGGGCCGCAACGAGGTGTACGCGGGCGGGGCGGCCGACGCCGCGTTCGGGGCCCTGCCGGCACCGGGCAGCGATCCGTCCGGCGCGCCACCCACGCGCCTCGTCACCGATCGTCGCCTCGGCGAGCTGGCGACCGTCGAGTTCGCGCCACCCGTCGGGCTCGAGCCGTGGGAGGCCGCCGTGCTGCTGCGGGAGCGGATCGACGACGAGACGGTGAGGGCGTGGTTCTCCGGGCTCGCCGGTCGGGACGTCATCGTGCTCGAGACCACGGGGACGGACCTGACGATGGCGTGGGGGTCGCGTCGCGCCGATCTCGACGAGCAGACCGAGCAGCTCCTCGCGACCGTCGTGCCTGCCGAGGGCACCTATCGGTTCGGCTCCTACGACGAGGCGCTCGCCCGGGTGTGGAGCGTCGTCCGGGCCCGACAAGGTGATCGGATCGCCGCGTCGGGGTGGTGGAAGCACCAGCCGCCGTCCACCGGTGGCGGCACGCCGTGGTACGCGTTCGGTGTCGTCGCGCTGATGCTCGCGTTCGGGTTCGGGACGGTGATCGTGGCGGCGCTCGCCGCGCTGACGAACGCGTGGCTGGCCGCGGCGTTCACCGTCGTGGTGATCGCCGTGATCGCCCACCTCGCGTACTCGTCGCTGCGGCCCGCCCGCAGCGCGGCCGGCTCGGCGCTGGCGTTGCGAGCCGAGTCGTTCCGTCGGTTCCTCGACGCGAGCGAGGGTCAACACGTGCAGTGGGCGTGGGAACGCGGTGTCCTGCGCGAGTACACCGCGTGGGCGGTGGCGCTCGGTGCCGCCGAGGCGTGGAGCCGAGCGCTGCGAGCGAGCGACCTGCCCGCCGAGACGCGGACCGCGAGCACCACGCCGTTGCTGTTGCACTCGATGGGCCGTTCGGTGTCGTCCGCTCACACCAAGCCGTCCAGCTCCGGCTCGTCGGGTGGGGGCGGCGGATCGTTCTCCGGCGGGCGCGTCGGCGGTGGCGGCGGTGGGGGCCGATCGGGCACCTGGTGACGCCCCCGGCAGGGACGGGTCGTGGACGGGTACGGTCGGGGAGATGACCCCCGACGAGCTGCGCCGACTCGTGTCCGCCCGGGAGATCGACACGGTCGTGCTGGCGTTCTGCGATCACTACGGCCGCCTGTTGGGCAAGCGACTCGACGCCGACTTCTTCGTCGGCACGTTGTCGTCCACGGGCGACACGTCGGCGGGCGACACGTCGGCGGGGACGCACGTGTGCGACTACCTGTTCACCGCCGACATGGAGATGGAGCCGATGCCCGGCTACCGGTTCTCCGGTTGGGACTCGGGGTACGGCGACGTCCACCTGGTTCCCGACCTGGCGACGCTCCGTCCGGCCGCTTGGGCGCCCGGTTCGGCATGGGTGATGTGCGACGTCGCCCGGGTCGACACCCACGACCTCGTACCGATCGCCCCGCGGACGGTGCTGCGCCGATCGATCGAGCGGCTCGCTCGCCACGGTCTGACCGCCGCCGCCGGGTCCGAGCTCGAGTTCTTCGTGTACACGAACTCGTACCGCGACGCCGCCGAGCGCGGGTACGCCGGCCTCGACCCGGCCGGCTGGTACCTCGAGGACTACCACCTGCTGCAAGGGGCCCGCGTCGAGCCGTTCGTGGGTACGGCGCGGCGGGCGTTGCGCGACTCGGGGATCGCGGTCGAGAGCTCCAAGGGGGAGTGGGGCCGCGGCCAGCACGAGCTCAACATCGCCTACACCGACGTCGGCGAGATGGCCGACCGGCACGTGCTGATGAAACAGGCCATGAAGGAGATCGCCGACGCGATGGGCATCAGCGTGACGTTCATGGCCAAGCCCCACACCGAGGAAGCCGGCAGCTCCGGCCACCTCCACGTCTCGCTGTGGCGTGACGGCCGCAACGCGTTCGTCGGCGACGACGGGGAACCGACCGAGCTGTTCCGCTGGTTCCTCGCCGGGTGGATGGCGCACGTACCCGAGTTGATGCTCTGCTACGCGCCGACGGTGAACTCCTACAAGCGCTACCGCGACCTGTCGTGGGCACCGACCCGCGTCGCGTGGGCACCCGACAACCGGACCGTGGCGTTCCGGTCCGTCGGCGTCGGCGAGCACCTCCGCATCGAGTGCCGCATCCCCGGTGCCGACGTGAACCCGTACCTGGCGTACGCGGCCGCGATCGGCAGCGGCGTGCTCGGGATCGAGCAGCGGCTCGAGCCGCCCCCACCGCTCGACGGCGACGCCTACACGGCCGATCCGGGAGCGTCCGGCGCCCTGCCCGCCACGCTGGAGCACGCCGTCGAGCGGTTCCGGTCGAGCACCGTCGCCCGAGACCTGCTCGGCGACGACGTCGTCGAGCACTACACCCGCGCCGCCGAGATCGAGGTCGACGCCGCCCACCGGGCCGTCACCGACTGGGAGCGCCACCGCTACTTCGAACGCACCTGACCCCGAGTCCGGTTCGGACGACGGATCGGATCGCCTCGTGAACGGAATCCACCACGGAATGCCGTCGTACGCCGCTCACAGGCCCGTCGCGAGACGGGCCGCGACGGTCGCTCCCAGCTCCCAGGCCGCCTCGAGGTCCGCAGCGCCGGGTGGACCGGTCAGTTCGAGCGGGTCGTGGACGGGTTCCCACCCCAGCCCGGTCACGATCGTCGTCACGGCGCGGACGGCGCCGGCCGTGTCGTCGTTGCCGTGCACCCAGAGCCCGTACGGGCGCCCGCGCGTGGCGTCGAGCACCGGGTAGTAGACGGTGTCGAAGGCGTGCTTGAGGGCACCCGACATGTACCCGAAGTTGGCCGGTGTGCCCAGCACGTAGCCGTCGGCGTCCAGCACGTCGGGGACGGTGAGGGCGAGGGCGGGCCGGAGCACGACCTCGACGCCCTCGATGGCGTCGTCGGTGGCACCCTGCCGCACGGCCTCGAGCAACGCGTGGGTCGGGGGTGACGGCGTGTGGTGGACGATCAACAGGCGCGTCATCAGGGGTCGCCGCGGAAGTAGGTGGCCAGGCAGGCGCGGTAGGTGGCGTCGTAGGTGTCGTAGTCGGTGCGGAGGCGGACACCGGGCCAGTCGTCGGGGAGCAACTCGTTCGGGAGCAGAGGGTCGGCCTGGAAGTGGCGCAACACGTCGGCGCTGGTCACGAACCCGTCGGCGAGGGCCCGGTGATCGTGCGCTGCGAGTGGTTCGCGGAGGCCGTCCATCTGCGCCATCAGGTCGTCGGCGCGTCGCGCCCAACCGGCGAGGTCCCACAGCCGACCGACCAGGGCGGCCGGGTCGTCGACGGGGCGACCGACGAACCACGTCAGGCCGTGGTCGAGCCCGTCGCTGCCGGCGAGGTTGTCGGGCCGGAGCCAGACGCCCTCCCGCAGCTCCGCGAACCGGGCGCGGCCGAGGTCGTCGCGGAGCCGGGAGCGCTCGGCGGCCGGGCGTCGCCCGTCGGCCACGACGACACCTTGGATCCACGTTGCGCCGTCCCACGGACGTGTCTCTGCCCGGCGGCTCTGCAGCTGCCGAGCATGCCGATCGAGCAGGCGTTCCGACGACAACTCGTACCAGCCGTCGGCCGCGGTGACCTCGGCGGCGGCGGCCATGCGCGACAGCGCCGTGCGGGTCGTTCCCTCGGCGATGCCGAACAATGCCGCCGTGCGGACCAGTTGGGCCACCGGTGCGCGCGGCGGGGTGTTGCCGAGCAGGAGCGACAGCAGCACGGAACGCGCCGTCAGCGGACGGCCGTGGGGCGCAGCGGCGGGATTCGGCACGGCCGGGATGGTAGCGATCCCACCAGACGTTACACATTGACCACACGCGCAACACATGCGTATCATGGTCGCATGCGGATCGACACGACCACGTCGGCGGACCTCGAAGCGAGCGGCCGAGGGATGCGCCTGGGCGGACTGGTCCCGCCGGACGATCGCCTCCCCGACGTGTTGCCGACCGAGCGGCTGACCGAGTCGGCGATGCCGGTCCCCGAGATCCGTAGCGAGCTGCGGCGCATCGACGACGTCCGCAACGTCGCGACGGTGGCGCTGGCCTGGGTCCAGGCCGCGGTGACGATCGGCCTCGCCGTGTGGATCGCCCACCCGCTCGCGTACGCCGCCGCCGTGGTGCTGATGGGTCCGGTGTTCGCCCGCTTCGCGATCATCGGCCACGAGGCCGCCCACAAACTGCTGTTCACGAACAAGCGTCTCAACGACGCGGTCGGGAAGTGGTTGGCCGGCTACCCGGGGTTCGTCCCGCTCGAGATCTATCGGCGCAGCCACTTCGCGCACCACAAGGAGGAGTTCGGGCCGAACGAGCCCGACATGAACCTCTACGTCGACTATCCGGTGAGCCGGACCAGCTTCCGCCGCAAGCTCGTCCGTGATGCCGTGGGGATCTCGGGTTGGAAGAACCTGAAGCCGCTGCTCCGGGCGGCGTTCACGTCCGGCCCCGCCCGACCGGTCGCGCTGCGGATCATCGGCAGCCAGGTCGTCCTGCTCGCGGGGTTCACCGCGTTCGGTCGCCCGGAGCTGTACCTGCTGCTGTGGTTGCTGCCGTGGATGACGACGTGGCGGGTCCTCAACCGGTTGCGCTCGATCGCCGAGCACGGGGGGATGGAAGCGAGTTCCGACCGTCGTCGCACGACGCACCACATCCGCCAGTCGCGCCTCGCCGACTTCTGGCTGGTGCCGCTCAACACCGGATGGCATCTCGCCCACCACGTCGACATGGGCGTGCCGTGGCGCAACCTCCCGAAGCTCCACGCGGAGCTGGTCGAGGCGGGGTGGTTCACACCCGACCTCGAGTACTCGAGCTACCGCTCCTTCTGGCGGGCAGCGTCGTCGGGTTGACGGTCGGGATCCGCCCGACCGCGTCGTGGCCGACCGCTCGTCAGCGGTGGCGCCCGAGGAAGCTGCTCGTGTAGTTCGCCAGGTTCCCGATGTAGTTCGCCCGCTCGTACCCCTCGGGGTCGTTCGATGCGCTCCGGCGGACGGCGCCCCGCATCTCCGCCACGGCGGCGTATTCGTGCTCGGACATCCAGTCGGTGAGTTGGGCCGTCATCGTCGACACGTGCTCGGGGCCGTGGCGGAGCAGCGCCGAGGTGGTCATCGCCACGTCGGCGCCCGCGAGGATCACCTTGGCGGCGTCGAAGCCGCTGTGCACCCCGGTCGAGCAGGCGATCGAGATGTCGACGTGGTCGCGCACGATGCCGATCCACCGCATCGGGAGCCGGACCTCCTCGGGTGTGCTGAGTGCGATGCGCGGGAGGATGTCGAGCGTCTCCAGGTCGAGGTCGGGTTGGTAGAAGCGGTTGAACATGACGACCCCGGCGGCACCGGCGGACTGGAGCCCGGCGACGACGGCGGGGAGCGACGTGTAGTACGGCGACAGCTTCACCGCGACGGGCACCTCGAGATCGCCGGCGAGCATCTCGACGAGCGCGAGCTGCTCGTCCTCGATCGCCCCGCTCGCACGCGAGGGGTCCGCGGCGATCGTGTAGAGGTTGAGCTCGATCGCCGCGGCGCCCGCGTCGCTCAGCAGTCGGGCGTAACGGATCCAGCCGCCGAGGTGGGTCCCGTTCAGACTGGCGATGATCGGCACCTCGACCCGGTCCGTCGCGGCCTCCACGAGCGCGATCGAGCGGTCGATGACGCTCTCGTAGCGGTCGACCTCGGGGAAGAACGACGTCGCTTCCACGAAGCTGTCGTTGTGCAGCGAGTAGAGCCGGTCCATCTCGCCGGACTCGTGCTCGATCTGCTCCTCGAACAGCGACGGCAACACCACGGCGCCGATCCCGGCGTCCGCGAGCCGGGCGATGTGGTCGACCGACGCCGTCAGCGGTCCGGACGAGGCCACGATCGGGCTCCGGAGGTCGAGCCCGAGGTAGCGGGTGCGCAGGTCGGTCATGACGTCGGCTCCTCGGGTGGATCGGCGGCCTCGGGTGGCGGCTCGTGGGGCACGGTCCGTTCGAGACCGGCGAGCTGCTCGTAGTAGCGCCAGCGCTCGTCGATGTCGGCCTGCGCCAGGGCGAACAGCCGATCGGCGCGCTCGGGGTCCGACCGCGTCAGCACGGCGAAGCGGGCCTCCTGCTCGGCGAACGCGCGCACCGGGATCGTCGGCGGGGACGAGTCGAGCTGGAACGGCCGCTCGTGGTCCTCCTCGGACGGGCGATAGCGGTACAGCGGCCAGTAGCCGCTCTTGACGGCGTCCTTCTGATGGGTCATCGACGTCTCCATGTCGATCCCGTGGGCGATGCACGTCGAGTAGGCGATCACCAGGGACGGACCGTCCCAGGCATCGGCCTCGCGCAGGGCCTTCACCGTCTGGATGTCGCTGCCGCCGATCGCGATCTGGGCCACGTACACGTTGCCGTAGCGGCGGGCGATCGCACCGAGGTCCTTCTTCGCCGTGGACTTCCCCGCGGTCGCGAACTTGGCGACCGCGCCGATCGGCGTGCTCTTCGACGCCTGCCCGCCGGTGTTGGAGTACACCTCGGTGTCGAGCACGAGCAGGTTGACGTTGCGGCCGCTGGCGAGCACGTGGTCGAGCCCGCCGAAGCCGATGTCGTAGGCCCAGCCGTCACCGCCGACGATCCACACGCTGGACCGCGTCAGCTCGTCGACGATCACGCGGAGCCGTTCGGCCGTCGGGCTGCGGTCGCCGTCGAGACGCTGCAGCATCGTGGCGACCCGCTCGCGCTGCTCCCGGACACCGGCCTCGTCGGACTGGTCGGCGTCCAGCAGCTGCCGGACCAGGCCGTCGCCCGGTGCATCGATCGTCGCGGCCAACTCGGTCACGAGACGTCGGACCTCGCGCTGGTGGTGCTCGACGGCCAGCCGCATCCCGAGGCCGAACTCGGCGTTGTCCTCGAACAGCGAGTTCGCCCAGGCCGGGCCGCGACCGGCTGCGTCCGTCGTCCACGGCGTCGTCGGCAGGTTGCCGCCGTAGATCGACGAGCACCCGGTCGCGTTGGCCACGACGATCCGGTCGCCGAACAGCTGGGTCAGCAGCTTCAGGTAGGGCGTCTCGCCGCAGCCCGAGCAGGCACCGGAGAACTCGAAGAGCGGCTGGAGCAGCTGCGAGTTCTTCACCGAGTCGTGGGTGATGGCGGCGCGGTCGAGCTCGGGGATGGTCGTGAAGTACTCCCAGCGCTCGCGCTCGCGGTCGGCGTGCTCGGTGACCGGACGCATGTTGATGGCTCGGCGACGCACCTCCGACTTGTCCTTCGCCGGGCACACGTCGACGCAGACGCCGCAGCCGGTGCAGTCGTCGGGGGAGACCTGGATCGTGAGGTGATGCTCCTCGAGCTCGCGTGAGCGGAACGGCTTGGTCGGGAAGTCGCCCGGCGCGTCGGCGATGGTCGCGGGCGTGTACGCCTTCATCCGGATCACGGCATGGGGGCAGACGACGGCGCACTTGCCGCAGTCGATGCACAGGTCGGGTTCCCAGATCGGGATCTCCTCGGCCAGCTGTCGGCGTTCCCACTTCGTCGTCCCGGTCGGGAACGTTCCATCGACGGGCAGGGCGGAGACGGGGAGCAGGTCGCCCTCGCCGGCCATCATCCGTGCGGTCACCCGCTGCACGAAGTCGGGTGCCGCCTCGGGAACGGTCGGGGGCCGCGCCGCACCGCCCGCGGCCTCGGTCGGGACGGAGACCTCGTGGAGCGCGGCCAGGGCACGGTCGACCGCGGCGTGGTTGCGCTCGACGACGAGTGGTCCGCGGGACGCGTACGTCTGCTCGATGGACGACTTGATCGCCGCGATCGCCTCGTCGCGCGGGAGCGCGCCGATCAGCGCGAAGAAGCACGGCTGCATGACGGTGTTGATGCGGCCGGGCATGCCGATCTCGTTCGCCACCCGACCGGCGTCGATCGTGAACACGCGCAGCTGCTTGTCGACGATGTCGCGCCGCAGCTCGGCGGGGAGGTGGTCCCACAGCTCGTCGGGCGGGAACGGCGCGTTCAGCAGCAGCGTCGCGCCGTCGGCGGCGACCGACGACACGTCGAGTCGGGTGAGGAGGCCGAACTGGTGGCAGGCGACGAAGTCCGCGTGCTCGACGAGGTACGTCGACCGGATCGGCTCGTGCCCGAACCGCAGGTGCGAGACGGTGGTGGAGCCGGACTTCTTCGAGTCGTACACGAAGTACCCCTGGGCCTCGAGTCCCGCCGTCTCGCCGAGGATCTTCACCGACGACTTGTTGGCCCCGACCGTGCCGTCGCTGCCGAGGGCGTAGAACACGGCGCTGGTCGAGCCGTCGTCGGTGCGGAACGCGCGGTCGTACGTCAGGCTGGTCCCGCTCACGTCGTCGACGATGCCCACCGTGAAGCGCCGCCGCGGTTCGGGGGTGTCGAGCTCGTCGAACACGGCGCGGACCATCGCCGGCGTGAACTCCTTCGAGCCGAGGCCGTAGCGGCCGCCGATCACCATCGGGAGGGTCGCATCGCCGGTCATCGCCCGGTCGGCGAGTGTCGTGACGACGTCCTGGAGCAGCGGCTCGCCGACCGAACCGGGCTCCTTCGTGCGGTCGAGCACGGCGATGCCGGTCACGGTCGGTGGGAGTGCCGCGAGGAGCGCGTCGGTGGGGAACGGGCGGAAGAGCCGGACGATCAGGGCGCCGACCCGATGCCCGTCGCTCGTGAGCCGATCCACCGTCTCGGTGACGGCGCCGGCACCCGATCCCATCACCACGACCACCCGCTCGGCCTCGGGGTGGCCGACGTAGTCGACGAGGCCGTACCGGCGTCCGGTTCGATCGCCGAGCCGGTCGAACAACTCGGCGACCACGTCGGGTACGGCGGCATGGAACGGATTGGCGGCCTCCCGTGCCTGGAAGAACACGTCGGGGTTCTGGGCGGTGCCGCGCAGCACCGGTGCGGTCGGTCGCAGCCGACGGAGCTTGTGCGCCGCGACGTCCGTCGGATCGACGAGCGCGAGCAGATCGGCGTCGGCGAGGAGGTCGACGCGGTTGATCTCGTGCGAGGTGCGGAACCCGTCGAAGAAGTGCAGGAACGGGACCCGTGACGCCAGCGTGGCGGCGTGGGAGACCAGGGCGAAGTCCTGCGCTTCCTGCGGCGATCCGGCACACAGCATCGCCCAGCCCGTCGATCGGGCCGCCATCACGTCGCTGTGGTCGCCGAAGATCGACAGGGCGTGTGTGGCGAGCGCGCGGGCGGCGACGTGGATCACGGCCGGCGTGAGTTCGCCGGCGATCTTGAACATGTTCGGCAGCATCAGCAGGAGGCCCTGCGACGCCGTGAAGGTGGTGGCGAGCGCACCCGTCTGCAACGCGCCGTGCAGCGCCCCCGCGGCGCCGGCTTCGGACTGCATCTCGACGATCTCGGGGACCGAGCCCCAACTGTTGGGGCGTGCCGCGGCGGCCCACACGTCGGCGTGTTCGCCCATCGGCGACGCGGGCGTGATCGGATAGATCGCGATCACCTCCGACAACGCGTACGCGACCCGTGCGGCCGCCTCGTTCCCGTCGATCCAGGTGAAGTCGCGCGGTGCAGAGGTCACCGTGCCATCCTGCGCGGAGCGCCGGCCGCCGCGCTACGGCCAGAGGTCCCGAGGCTGGCGCCGAGAGCCCCTGGTGCTCGTGCTGCACCTGATGGACGGGTCGTCGGTCCGCGGCCCACGCGTGGTAGGGATGGGGTCGTCGAGATGGCTCGAGGATGACGCGCTCCTCCGGTTGGCGCCGATGGATCGGTGGGCCCGGCCGTCGGTCCGACCAATCCGGCGCGCCGACGGGTCCGAACCCGTGTCGTGCTGATCGAACCCGGGCATCCCGAGCCGGAGCACCACGAGGCCGGCGAGACATGGGCGTGCTGAGACTCGCCCGCCAACGGGACGACCGCGCGGTGGAGCGTCGCGCGGTCGATCGGGATCCACTGGCCGAGCTGCTCGAACGGGCCGGCCGGGGGGACCAGCGGGCATTCGCCGACCTGTACGACGCGCTGGCCGGTCTCGTGCACGGCGTCGTCGTGAAGGTCGTGCGTGACCCGTCGCAGTCCGACGAGGTCACCCAGGAGGTGTTCGTCGAGCTGTGGCGCCTGGCTGCCCGCTACGACGGCGGTCGCGGCTCGGTGCGGGCGTGGGCGGCCACCGTGGCACACCGTCGGGCCATCGACCGCGTGCGTTCCGAGCAGTCGTCCCGCGACCGTGCCGAGCGCGAGGTGTCCAACATCTCGATCGAGCACGACGAGGTCGCCGACGAGGTCGTCGTGGAGATGGGGATCGCCTCCGACCGGGCCCGTGTCGCGCGTGCGCTCGAGCGGCTGACCCCGCTCCAGCGCGAAGCGATCGAGCTCGCGTACTACGGCGGCCACACCTACCGTGAGGTCGCGGTGCTGCTCGACGTCGCCGAGGGGACCGTGAAGACCAGGATCCGCGACGGGATGATCCGATTGCGCGACGAGCTCGGGGAGGCGTCATGAGCAACGATCACGTCGACGTGCACCATCTCGCCGCGGCGTACGCGCTCGATGCGGTCGACGATGTCGAGCGGCGAGCGTTCGAGGCCCACTTCCATTCGTGCGAGGTGTGTCGGGCCGACGTCGCCGACCACCGTGAGACCCTCGCCCGGGTCGCCGCGACGTCGCCGGACGAACCGTCGCCCGAGGTGCGAGGCCGGGTGCTCGCCGAGATCGGGCGCACCCGGCAGCTGTCGCCACTCGTCCCCGACGGTGCGGACGAGGTGACGGTGCGCCGCCGCCGACATCGGCGGACGGTCGGCGGCGGCCTCCTCGCCGCGGCGGCCGCGGTGGTGCTGTTCCTCGCCGGCGCGGTCCTGGTCGATCTCGGCGCCGGACCGGGCTTCGGTGACGAGGTGGCCGCCGTCCTCGCCGACCCCGACGCACGCCTGCTCTCGCTGGCGCCCGACGAGACGGTCGGGGCGACCGGCAGCATCCGGGTCGCGTGGTCGCCCGACACCGGGCGCGCCGTGGTCCTCGGCGACGGTCTCCCACCGGCGCCGGCCGGGCAGGCCTACGAGCTGTGGCTGATCGACGACACCGGGCCGCGACCGATGCGGCTGCTCGACGCGGCCGCGGACGGCGCGCTCCGCGGTGCGTTCGACGTCGACGGTGATCCGTCTGCGTGGGGTGTCACCGTTGAGCCCGACACCGGCTCGGACGCCCCCACCGGAGACATCCTGTTCCTCGCCGAGGTCTGAGCGGCCGAGGTCTGAGCGGCCGAGGTCTGAGCGGCCGAGGTCTGGCGACCGAGCTGCGATGGGCGGCTCGAGCGCGGTCACGCCGTCGGCTCGACCACCACGTCCTCGACGACCCGCTCCCCGACCTCGACCGACCACAGGAGATCACCCAGCCGTTCGGTGGCGCGTGCGAGCCAGCGGCGGTAGGTGCTGAACGGCAGCCCGAGCACCTCGGCGGCCGCCTCCTGTGTCGGAGTGCCGCGCAAGAAGGTGCGGTCGAGCACCCGGTGCAGGTCGGCGGCGCGGGGATCGTCGCCGAGCTGGGCGATCGCCCACCGCATCACCGAGTGGAGCCGGCTCGCATCGGCACCGGCGGGCGTGTCGGCGAGGGAGGTCGTCATCAGCGGGTTGTCCCGGAGCTCGGCCGGGTGGCCGAGGCACCGGAGCGCGTCGCGAACCGCCCGCCCGAACTGCTCGCGGTCGAGCAGCGGCGGTCGGAGCAGGCTCGGGTCGAGCGGTCCGGTCTCGCCGGTGAGGGCCCGACGGGCGGCCTCGCCGTACCAGCGATCGAAGCCGACCCGCCGCCAGTCGATCCCACGGGCCACGCGCCCGTCGTCGAGCACGAGCCGATGCTCGAACCCCATGTAGTCGAAGGTGGGCTCCCAGAGCTCGGCGTCGCCGAGTACACACCAGGCCCAGGCGAACTGCCGGGTGAGCCACTCGACGACGACCGCAACGCCGCAGACCACGACGACGTCGGGGTCGCGGTAGTGGTTCGGCCCACCGCCCGAGCGAGCGAGGGAGACGATCTCGCCGGGACGCAACGGGCCGAGACGGTCGATCTCGGCGCGGATCCGAGCGGTGACCGGGTCGTCGATGCGTCCGTCCACCCCGTGATCCGCGCCGGGGTCGCTCCGGTCCGACCAGCTCACGACATGACAGAACCCGGAGATGGCCGGCCCGCGTCGAGCGAGGTAGAGGCCCTCGGGTCGGGCCGTGAGCCACCTCGACACGGTGGCCGCCTCGTCATCACCCTCCCAGCGGCCCACGTGCCGGAGCACCTCGGCGTGATCGCTCGGGCGGCCGACCGTGAAGCTGATCGCACCGTCCTCGAGCACCTGTGCGTACAGGTGGCCGGTCGGGATCGCGTGGCGGTGCAGCCAGACGAGCTGCGTCGCCGCCCGTAGCCGGTCCGTTCCGGCGGGGGCGCGATGCGGGTCGGCCAGCTGCGCCCTCGCGTGGCGGCGGACGAGCTCGTGGAGCCGACGGCGCGCTTCGGGATCGCGCCGCGCGAGGTGCGCTTCGAGCACGTCCCGCACGAGGTCGTGGGCGTACAGCCCGTCGGGTCCCTGGGAGATGAACGGCTGGCGCGCGAGCCACGTCCAGACGTCCGCCGCGGCGTCCCCGACGGCGTCTCGGAGGAGAGCTTCGGTGAGCAACCAGACGTGGGCGCAGAGCTGGAGACCGAGCTCGTGGTGCGGGTCGGGCGACTCGGCGGTGAGGATCGGCACGACGGTGTTCACGACCTCGGGGACGTCACCGAGTGCGTCGGGGATCGGGCCGTGGTCGGATGCCGCGGCGAGCAGGCTCAGCACGAGTGGGTGTCCGGCGCCGAGCCGGACGAGACCCTCGATCCGCTCGGGAGCGACGCCGGCCCGCTGCAGCAAGGTGGCCGCCTCGTCGTCGGTGAGGAGCCCGATCCCGAACACGCCGACGAGGGCCCGCCAGCCGGGATCGGCGCGCCACGGCGTGGCCGGTGGGTCGCGTCCGGCGATCACCACCACGGCGTCGGCGGGCAGGATCGGGATCCAGGTGTCGCGGATCCACGTGTCGAGTCCGGCGATCCGCTCGTACCCGTCGACGAGGACGACGACGGCCGCGTCACCGGCACCGACGGTCGCCCGGTGGAAGGTGTCGGTGTCGACGTCGCTCTCGCGGCCGTCGATGTGGATCACGGCCCGCCCGTCGTCGAGCGCTCGCTGCCGGAGCCGGCGGACCAGCGTGGTCTTACCGATGCCGCCCGGGCCGTGGAGGAACAGGATCCGCCGCACGCCGACACCGGCCAGGGCGTCGTCGAACGCCGTCAGCTCCGTCGATCGGCCGACGAACCCGTGCCGTCGGGCGTCGTCGAGCAGGCCACCGAGCCGTTCGACCACCGGTCGAGTATGACGATCGCC
>SKSP01000325.1 GCA_007122945.1 Ilumatobacteraceae bacterium
AAGGTGGGTGCGCCGGACGGCACGGGTGAGGAGCTCCGGATCGACATGCGCGGCCGGGGTGGACTGCCCGACTCCGATCTCGCCGCCGTGGCGTTGAACGTGACGGTGGCCGAGACGGAGGCCCCGGTCGTCGGCGGTGGGTATGCGACGGTGTTCCCGTGCGGGGTGCGCCCGGAGGCGAGCAATCTGAACTTCGTGGGTGGCGACGTGGTGGCGAACTCGGTGATCGCGCCGGTCGCCACCTCGGGTCCGTTCGAGGGGCACGTGTGCTTCTACGTGTACGGGACCGCCCACGTGATCGCCGACGCGTCCGGCTTCTTCCGCCGCTAGCCCATTCAGCGTCAGCAACAACGACCGGGCCGGGCGTTGCCGCTGACGCAGAAGCGGGGTGGGCGACGCGACCGGGTGAGTGACCGGGTCAGCGCGGGGCCGGGCTGGTGGCGCCGTCGGGGGCCGGGACGACGATCGGGAGCCGGTCCGGCCGGCTCGTCATGACCGCGCCGGCGATCACGACGAACATGCCGACGACGGCGAGCAGCCCGAGCGGCTCCGATCGGACGACGACGCCGAGGACCGTCGCCACGATCGGGGTGAAGAACACCCCGATCATCCCCCGGACCGGCCCCGTCCGGGCCAACAGCACCCCGTACAGCGCGAACGCGAAGCCCGTGCCGACCGCGCCGAGCACGACGAGCGAGGTCACCGCCGGGATCGTCAGCGTGCTGTCGGCGAGGCCGTCGAGTCCGGCTGGCAACGTCCACAGCACGGCGGCGAGCTGCACGTGCAGGAGCACCGGTAGCGTCCCGTGGCGGCGCTGCATCGGCGTGGAGACGTTGACCGCGACGGCGTAGCACACGACCGCGCCGACCAGCATCGCGATGCCCCGGGCATCGGCGCCGCTGTCGGTGCGCACCGAACCGAACGAGATCAGCGCGATCCCCGCGAACCCGACGACCACCGCCGCCGTCCGGAACGCGGTCGGCCGTCGGCGGACGAACAGCGCGGTCACCGCGACCGTCACGACGGGAAGTGCGCCGTTGACCATCCCGGCGACGGCGCTGCCGGTCGTCTCGACCGCGAGGGGGAACAGCAGGAACGGGGCGGCCATCCAGACCAGCCCGAGGAAGACGATCCGGGGCAGCTCGGCTCGGGGGAGGCGGCGCCGGGCCGCGGGGACCAACGTCAGCGCGAGCGCACCGAAGGCCACCCGTGCGAGCGGGACGACCGACGGCGACACGTCGTCGATCGCGATCGCCATCAGCAGGAACGACGAACCCCAGATGGCCGACATGGTGAGCGTGAGCGCCCACTCGGGTGGCCCGAACCGCACGCCGGTGTCGTCGGAACCGCTCACCGGCGGTCGCGGGCTCGTCGAGGTCACCGGAGGAGTCTGGCGGGCGGAGCTCGTCGATCCGCGCCTACGGTGGGCCCATGGCGCTCGACGACGAACTGCTGAACCGGGTCACCTGGAAGATCCCGAACGCGCTCGCCCTCGTGGGTTCGCGCGCCGGCGACGAGCGCAACGGGATGACCACGAGCTGGATCACCCAGCTGTCGATGGAGCCGGTGCTGATCGGCATCGGGGTGGAGAACACCGCTGTCACCCACCGGCTGATCACCGACGGGGGCTCGTTCACGCTCAACCTGTGGGACGCCGAGGACACCCGGACCTTCGTCAAGTTCTCCAAGCCGGCCGAGTACGCCGACGGAGCCCTGAACGGTCGACCGGTCCACGAGGAGGCGACCGGCGCGCCCGTGTTCGACGAGGCGATCGCCTGGATGGACTGCGAGGTGCGCCACGTGCTCGACCTCGGGACGCACACGCTGTTCGTCGGTGAGGTGGTCGCTGCGGCGATCCGCGACGACGACGCCCGCGCGGCGGCAATGTCGGACACCCGCATGAAGTACGGCGGGGTCAAGCGCCACGGCTGACGTCGCTCCCGGCGGCGCGAAGGGCGCCGGCCCGCCGATTCGGCGAGACTGGTGGGGTGGACCTGCCCGACGCACCGGGTTCCGACGCGTTCGTCGGACGGGACGGCGAGCTCGCCACGCTGCTCGACGGGGTCTCGACGGTGAGCGTGCGCAACCGGCTCGTGCTCGTCGTGGGCGAGGCGGGCATCGGCAAGACCCGGCTGCTCCACGAGGCCGCGCGGCAGCTCGCCCCCGACCGGACGGTGGTGCACGGTCGGGCGTGGGACGAGATCGAATGCCCGCCCTACTGGCCGTGGACCAGCGCCGTCCGAGAGATCACTGGTCGGGTCGCCGGCACTCACCTGCGCGATCTCGTCCTCGACGGCTCCGAGGAGCTCCCCGAGCGGTTCGAGTTGTTCGACGCCACGGCGGCAGCGCTCGCCGAGGCCGCCGAGCGCCGACCCCTGGTGGTGATGCTCGACGATCTCCACGCGGCCGACGTCCCGTCGCTACTGCTGACCCGGTTCATCGCCCAGGAGATGATCGAGCGCCCGGTGGCGATCGTCGCCGCCCACCGTCCGGTCGATGCCGACCGGTCCCCCGAGCACCATCGGCTCCTCGAAGCGCTCGGTCAGGTCGGTACGACGATCGCGCTCGGTGGACTCGCGGTGGACGACGTCGCCCGGCTCGCGGGTGACCCGACCCGGGCACCGGAGATCCACGACGTCACCCGGGGCAACCCGCTGTTCGTTCACCAGGTCGGCCGGGCCGCGCTCTCGTTGGCGGGCGGTCGGGGAGTCGATGGGTCGTCGTCGCCGGACGCGCTCCGGGCCGTCATCGCCGACCGGATCGCGCTGCTCCCCGACGGGGCCCGACGGACGCTCGCCGCCGTCGCCGTGCTCGGTGGTGCGCCGACCGCGACGGAGGTGGCCGAACTGCTGGGCGTCGGCTCCGCCACCGTCGAGACGCATCTCGACGCGATCGCGGTCGACGGCCTGGTCCGACTGGTCCGACCCGAGCGGACCGTGATGGTGCACTCCCTCGTGGCCGAAGGCGCCCTCGTGGCGTTCTCGGACGTCGAGGAACTGCACCGGCGGGCGGCCCGCCTCCTCGAGGACGCCCCGGATCGGATCGGCGAGCGGGCCCAGCATCTCCTCCGCTCCGGGCTCGCGCACCTCGACGAGGCCGTCGACGCGACCCTGGTCGCCGCCGACGACGCCATCGCGGCGACCGCCCACGAGGAGGCGGTGATCCACTGCGAACGGGCTCTCGCGGCGTTGGATGCGCTCGAGGCCGAACGACCGGGTCTCGACGACGAGGAAGCCCATCAGCGTCGGCGGCTGGACGTGCTGTTCCGGCTCGGGCGAGCGCTCCGGCTGGCGGACCGCCCCGGCGCCGCGGACGACGTGTTCGACCAGGCCGCCGCGCTGGCCGGCCGGCTGGGCGACCATCGCCTCGCGGCGCTCGCCGCGCTCCGGGGCGGCATCCACCACTTCACGCGCCACGACCGCGATCCCGAGCTCGCCGAGAAGGTCGAAGCGGCGCTCGGCGGACTGCCACCCGGCGACGAACCGCTGCGGGCGCGCCTGCTCGCCGACCTCGCCGCACGGACGACCGATCACGACCGGGCGTGCCGCCTCGCTGCCGACGCCGTCGCGATGGCGCGCCGCGTGGACGACCCGGTCGCACTCGGCAACGCCCTGATCGCCGAGCAGGTGACCGATCTCGGGCCGGAGACCCTCGCTCGGCGGCTCTCGTCGGCGCGCGAAGTCCTCGCGCTGGCGCGCCGTGCGGACGACCCGTTCCTCGCGGCGCAGGGCCGGTTCCTGCTGTTCGGCGCGCTGCTCGAGCGCGGCGATCTGCGCGGGTACGCGGCGGAGCTGCGCGCCCACGGTGTCGTGGACGACGTCGTGGTCGGGCGGACGATCGCCCGGTTCGAGCTGTGGATGGCGCTCATCCGTGCCCTGCTGGCCGGTGATGTCGAACGTGCCGAGGGAATCGCCGGGCAGACGCTCGACCTCTCCGTCCGGGTGGACGACCCGTGGGGGTACCGGGTGTACGGCGCCCAGGTCGCGACGATCCGATGGCTCCAGGACCGGTGGACGGAACTCGAATCCGTCTTCGAGGCGCAGTGGCGGGAGAACCCCGACGAACCGGTGTGGCCGGCGGTCGTGGCGTGCATCCGGGCACAGGACGGGCGGTCCGGCGAGGCGCGCGAGGCGCTCGCCGCCGTCGGCCCGTTCGACGCTCTCCCTGCAGGGATCCACCGGCTCGTGACCATGGCGCTCGCGGGCGAGGCGATCGCCCTCGTCGGCGGCGACGACGAAGCGGCGGCGGCCCGCGAGCACCTGCTCCCGTTCTCCGATCGGTTCGTGCCGATCAACCTCGGTGCGTCCGTCTGGGGCCCGGTCGCCCGGCCGCTCGGGCTGCTCGCGGCCCGACTGGGGCGCGACGACGAGGCGCTCGCCCATCTGTCCCGATCGATCGACGTGTGCGAGCGGCTCGGCGCCCGGCCGTGGCTCGTCGAGGCCCGCCTCCTCCTGGCCGAACAACTCGTCCGGACGGACCGACGAGACGACGCGCGCCTGCCGGCGCTCGTCGACGCGGCCCGATCGGAGGCCGCCGCCCTCGGGCTGGAGTGGTTGCTCGGACGGGTCTCGGCGCTCGCGGTGGACGCGGCGCCGCTCGACCCTCCGGTGGCGGCGGCGGACGACCGGGGACGACCGCGCGTCGACGTGCTCGGGACGTTCGAGGTCACGTCGGAGGACGGTCGGGTGGCGCACTGGACGTCGCGGAAGGGACGGGAGCTGCTGAAGTTCCTGGTCGCCCGGCGCGGCGCACCGGTGCACCGGGAGGTCGTGATGGACCTGCTGTGGCCCGACGTCGAACCCGACGAGCTGCGGAACCGCTACTCGGTGGTGCTCAACACCGTGCGTCGGGCGCTCGACCCAGATCGGAAGCGGTCGACGGGTGACCTCGTCGTGAGCGACCGCGAGACGGTGCGCCTCCGCCTCGACGAGGTCGACGTCGACGTGGAGGAGTTCTTCGACCGGGCTCGCACCGCGCTCGCGATGCACCAGGACGACGTGCCCGGTGCCATGGAGGCGCTGGTTGCCGCCGCCGAGATCCACGCGGGGCCGGCGTTCCCGGAAGAGCCCTACGCCGAGTGGGCGCAGGCGTTGCGCGCGGACGTGCGGATGACGCACCTCCGGGTCGTCCGGGCGATCGCCGACCGCGCCGTCGCGGCGGGCGACCACCTCGCGGCGGCCGACGCCTTCCGCCAGCTCGTCGACGCCGACCCGCTCGACCCCGACGTCCATCGGGGATTGGCCGATGCGCTGGGTCGTCTCGGTGCCGCCGCGGCGGCCGACGCCGAACGGGCGCGTTTCTCGACGGCGGCATCGCGTCGCGACGACCCCGGTGCCCGTTCCGCCTGAACGCTCGCGCCCGGAGGCCGCCCCTCCGGCGCCGCGGCGGGCCCGCGCATAGAGTCGGGTCGCGCGCTCCGGCGCGACGAGATCGACGAGACGAGCACCACGAGACGAGGGGGTCCTGATGGCGGACGAGCAGCACGACACGATCGACGACCTGTTGGCGGAGGCGCGCACGTTCCCGCCGCCCGAGCACGTCACCCGCGACGCGCTGGTGACCGACACCGCGCTCTACGACGAGGCGGCGGCCGACCACGAGGGGTTCTGGGCGCGGCGAGCGTCGGAGCTGGTGTCGTGGGCGCGCGAGTGGGACACGGTGTGCGAGTGGGAGCTCCCGTTCTCGAAGTGGTTCGTCGGCGGCACGCTCAACGTGTCGTACAACTGCCTCGACCGGCACGTCGAGGCGGGTCGCGGCGACAAGGTCGCGATCCACTGGGAGGGCGAGCCCGGTGACACCCGCACGCTCACCTACGCCGAGATGCTCGACGAGGTGCAGCGCTTCGCCAACGTGCTGAAGGGCCTCGGCGTCGAGCGTGGCGACCGGGTCAACATCTACCTGCCGATGGTGCCCGAGGCCGCCGTGGCGATGCTGGCGTGCGCGCGCATCGGTGCCGCCCACAGCGTGGTGTTCGGCGGGTTCTCCTCCCAGGCGCTGGCCGACCGGATCGACGACGCCGAGGCCAAGGTGCTGATCACCGCGGATGGCGGCTACCGGCGTGGCGAGGTGTTCCCGCTGAAGCCGGCGGCCGACGAGGCGATCGCGCACACGCCGTCGATCGAGCACGTGGTGGTCGTCAAGCGGGGCGGCAACGAGGTCGCGATGGTCGACGGGCGCGACCACTGGTACCACGACCTGATGGAGACCGCCGACCCGACCTGCCCGGCCGAGCCGATGGACAGCGAGCAGCTGCTGTTCCTCCTCTACACGAGCGGCACCACCGGCAAGCCCAAGGGCATCATGCACACCTCGGGCGGGTACCTGACGCAGGTCACCTACACCGCCAAGTACGTGTTCGACCTGCACCCCGACACCGACGTGTTCTGGTGCACGGCCGACGTCGGCTGGGTGACCGGGCACAGCTACATCGTGTACGGGCCGATGTCGAACGGGGCCACCCAGGTGATGTACGAGGGTGTCCCGAACTTCCCGGGCAACGACCGGTTCTGGGAGATCGTCGAGAAGTACGGCGTCACCGTCTTGTACACGGCGCCGACGGCGATCCGCACGTTCATGAAGTGGGGTCCCGAGGAGCCGGCCAAGCACGACCTGTCGTCGCTGCGCCTGCTCGGCAGCGTGGGTGAGCCGATCAATCCCGAGGCGTGGATGTGGTACCACCAGTACATCGGCGGTGGGCGGTGCCCCATCGTCGACACCTGGTGGCAGACCGAGACCGGCGGCATCATGATCAGCCCGCTGCCCGGGGTCACCACCACCAAGCCGGGATCGGCGACGTTCCCGCTGCCCGGCGTGGTGGCCGAGGTGGTCGACGACGCCGGCGAGCGGGTCGACCACGGCGGCGGCTACCTGACGCTCACCCGACCGTGGCCGGGGATGCTCCGCGGCATCTGGGGCGATCCCGACCGATACCGCGAGACGTACTGGAGCCGGTTCCCCGACCGGTACTTCGCCGGCGACGGCGCCAAGCTCGACGCCGACGGCTACCTGTGGCTGCTCGGCCGCGTCGACGACGTGATGAACATCTCCGGTCACCGCATCTCGACCACCGAGGTCGAGTCCGCGCTGGTGTCCCACCCGGGTGTCGCCGAGGCGGCGGTGGTGGGCGCGACCGACCCGACGACCGGCCAGGCGATCATCGCGTACGTGATCACCCGGGGTGGCGCCGACGGCGACGGGGTGACGGCGGAACAGTTGCGCGCGCACGTCGCCGCCGAGATCGGCGCGATCGCCAAGCCGAAGGCGATCTTCATCACGCCCGACCTGCCGAAGACCCGGTCGGGCAAGATCATGCGTCGGCTGTTGCGCGACGTGGCCGAGGGCCGCACGATGGGCGACACGACCACCCTGGCCGACGCGTCGGTGGTGGAGGAGCTGCAGCGTCGAGCGGCTGAATCACCGCAGGAGGACTGACCGCACTGTTCGCGATCGACGCGCCGAACCTGGTCGCCGACCAGGTCGTGCTGGGCGTCGGCGCGCTCTTGCTGCTCGGTGTCCTCGCGGCGAGCATCGCCGCCCGCCTCCGGGTGCCGAGCCTCGTGCTCGTGCTCGGCCTCGGGGTGCTGGTCGCCGACGACGGACTGGGCTGGGTCAGCTTCGACGACGCCGAGCTGGCCCAGAACCTGAGCGTCCTCGCGCTCGTCGTGATCCTCTACGAGGGCGGGCTCGCCACCCGCACGTCCGACCTGCGCCGAGTGATCGGACCGGCGCTGGCGTTGTCCACCATCGGCGTCGTGGCGACGGCAGCGGTCGTCGCCGGCGCCGTCATGTTGCTCACCGACGTGAGCACCTCGACCGCGTGGATCCTCGGAGCGGTGGTCGCCTCGACCGACGCGGCGGCGGTGTTCTCCACGGTGCGGGGCGCACCGCTGCCACGTCGGTTGACCGAGACACTCGCCGCCGAGTCGGGGATGAACGACCCACTCGCCGTGCTCCTCACGGTCGGCACCGTCGCCGCGGTGACCCAGGACATCGGGGCCGCCGACTGGGTGGTGTTCGGCGTCCAGCAGCTCGGCCTGGGGCTCGTGGTCGGCGTGGTGGTCGGTGTGGTGGGTGGGTGGCTGGTCGGGCACGCCCGTCTCACGGCGCCGACGTTCCACCAGGTCCTGGCGCTCGCCGTCGGCGCCGCGGCCTACGGGTTGGCGGTCCTGGTCGGCGGGTCCGGCTTCCTGGCGGCGTTCGTCGCCGGCGTCGCCGTCAGCCATCTCTCGCCGAACCACCGACGGGGCGTACGCACGTTCCACCAGGGTCTCGCCGAGACCGCTCAGATCGGGCTGTTCTTCCTGCTCGGCGTGCTGGTGTTCCCGTCGGAGCTGCTCGTCGACGCCGCGATCGCCCTGGTGGTGGCAGTCGTGCTCGTGCTCGTCGCCCGCCCGGTGGCCGTCGTGCTGTCGCTGTTCGCCTTCCGGTTCTCGATCCGCGAGCTGACGTTCGTGTCGTGGGCCGGACTGCGCGGCGCGGTGCCGATCGTGCTGGCGACGTTCGCCCTGACCGCCGGCAACCCCGACGGTCGACTGGTGTTCGACGTGGTGTTCTTCGTCGTGGTGATCTCGACGATCGTGCAGGGGACGACGCTCGCACCGGTCGCGCGATGGCTGGGACTGCGCCGCGACGCCGGCCCGGCCGACATGACGATCGAGATCACGCCGCTCGGCTCGTCCGACGCCGACGTGGCCGAGCTCGAGCTCGACGACGACCACCCGCTCGTCGGCCGGACGATCGCCGCGGTCGCGCCACCACCGCCGTTGCGGGTGGTGCTGATCGGGCGGGTCGGGCACACGTTCGCACCCGACGGCTCGACCCGGTTCGAGCCTGGCGACGTGCTGGTCCTCGGCGTCAGTGCGGGCACGCTCGACGTGAGGATGATCGAGCTGTGGCTCGCGAGCGTCGTCGCCGCTCCGCCGACCGGCTGAGCGCAGCGCTCGACCC
>SKSP01000358.1 GCA_007122945.1 Ilumatobacteraceae bacterium
CCCGCCACGCCGGCCGCGAGCTCGCGGGCGTCGGCGAGGCCCTGCGGACCGGTCGCCACGTTGGCGTTCTTCGACACGACCACGACGGCGCGGGCGCGCCGGTCACGGAGGTGCTCGCGACTGACGGCGACGCTCGGGCCGGCGAAGCGGCTCCGGGTGAACAGGCCGGCGGCGGGCACGGGCGCGCCGGCGGCGATCACGACGAAGTCGTCGGTGTGATCCTTGATCCCGACGTTCGCCACGTATCGGTCGAACCCACGGGGCAGCGGCGTCACCTCACCGGTTCTAGCAGAGCCTCCCCGAACCGTCCGCGTGGATCGGCGGATTCGTGTCGATCGGCGCGGACGGAACGGGGGGGTCGGGTTCGAACCGTCCGCGTGGATCGGCGGATTCGTGTCGATCGGCGCGGACGGAACGGGGGGTCAGAGCTCGGCGCCGATGGCGCGGAAGATGGCGGCCATCGCGTCGACCTGGTCGGGGGTCAGGTGGTCGAACACGCGGCGGCGGACGCTGTCGACGTGGATCGGTGCCGCGTCGCGGAGCGTCGCCCAGCCGGCGTCGGTGAGGACGGCGAGCATCACGCGCCGGTCAGCGGGGGACCCTTCGCGACTCACGAGCCCCGCCCGGACGAGACCGTCGAGACGGCGGGTCAACCCGCTGGGGGAGAGCTGGAGGGCCTCGGCGAGGTCGCACATGCGCATCCGCCGCTCCTCGGCCTCGGAGAGGTGGACGAGAACCTGGTAGTCGCCGAGGTTCAGGCCGGTCGGTGCGAGGTCGGCCTCGAGTGCGGCGGTGAGGTCGCCGACGGTCTCGATGTAGGCGCGCCACGCCCGCTGCTCGCGGGCATCGAGCCAGCGGGTGGACGTCGCGGGGGCACTCGACATGGGACCGATCGTAGCGGGAAGAGGTTCATCGCAAATGTTGTGTTCGCAACTACTCACGATACGGTTGCGACCGCAAGCATCGATTCGACCCGACACAGCACAGGAGACCCCCCCGCATGACCACCACCGAACTCAGCACCTTGGTCCCCGCCGGCACCTGGACCGTCGACCCGACGCACACCACGATCGGGTTCGTCGCCCGGCACATGATGGTGTCGAAGGTCCGCGGCAGCTTCGGCGAGTTCTCCGCCGACGTCACGATCGCGGACGACCCACTGCGGTCGAGCCTCACGGCCGAGGTCCAGATGGCGTCGCTCGACACCGGCAACGCCGATCGCGACGGCCACCTGCGGACGAACGACTTCTTCGACATCGAGCACTTCCCGACCATGACGCTGCGCTCCACCGGCTTCGAACCCGCGGGCGACGACTTCGTCATGCACGCCGAGCTCACCGTCCGCGGCGTCACCCGCTCGGTCGACTTCGACCTGGAGTTCGCCGGGACGGGCCAGGACCCGTGGGGCGGGACCCGGGCCGGATTCACCGCGACGACGACGATCAACCGCAAGGACTTCGGGATCGAGTGGAACACGGCGCTCGAGACGGGCGGTGTGCTCGTCGGCGACAAGGTGCAGATCGAGCTCGACGTCCAGCTCGTCCAGTCCTGAACGTCACATCCTGAACGTCACGTCCTGAACGTCACGTCCTGGACGTCACGTCCTGGGTGGGCCGGCGTCGTCGCCGGTCATGTGGGCCGCGAGTCGGTCGAGCGTCGCCTCGATCGACTCGCGGTTGCGCGTCGGGGCCCGCAGCAGTCGCAGCAACAGCGCCGATCGGGCCGGTCGCCAGTCGAACTCCTCGGTGACCCACGTCCCGCCCTCGTCGGGCTCCAGGACGAACCGCCACACGTGGCCGCCCACGTGGCGCCACGCGATCGACCTCGCCTCCTCGAACTCGACCACCCGGTTGCTGATCCGGTACGGCAGGCCGATGCGCATCCGCATCCGGAACGTCGAGCCGAGGCGCAGCCGCTCGGGGCGCTCGTCGGCGCTCCCGCGCACGCTCCCCGAGCCGTCGAACACGTGGTGCGATGCCGGGTCCGCCAGCAACTCGAAGATCGCTTCGGGTGGCGCCGCGACCCATCGTCGGCCGCGCACGACGCGGTCGTCCTCGCTCACGGCGCCGATCCGATCCCGGCGAGCACGGCCTCGGCGGTGCGGCGCCCCGAGAAGAGCGCGCCCTGGATCGACGCGGTGTCGCGGTGATCGCCGCACACGAACACCCCGTCGCCGAGCGCCACCGACCGGCGCGGCCGCAACGGCGGCTCCTGCGATGGCTGCCCGTGGGCGATGCGGTAGGTGCGCAGGTGCTCCCATTCGTCGACCTGCTCGCCCCACCACCCCCGCAGCTGGGATCGAGCGTCGTGCTCGAGGTCCCCGTCGATGTGGCCCGGCAGCGCCGCGACCACGAGGTGTCGTCCGGCCGGTGCGTATTCCGGGGCGACGTTGCTCATCACCGCCACGTTCAGCACCGGGCCGCTGGCGGTGCCGTCGAGCACCACCATGTCCGACCTGGTCGGCGGCTCCGGGGCCGCGAAGTGGACGCACCCGACCGGCCGGGACCTGACCGGCGGGAGGCCCAACAGGGTGGCCGCAGCGGGTCCCTCGCACGCCACCACCACGGCGCGGGCGGTGAACCGTCGGCCGTCGGCGGCGGTGACATCGCCCGGAGCCACGGCGTTCACCCTTGTGTCCAGTTGGATCGTCCCGGCCGGCAAGCGCGCGGCGAGCTGCTCCGGGAGGGCCTGCATGCCGGCCGCCGGAACCGCGGCCGCACCGTCGGCGAGCATGCGGAACACGACGTCGAACATCCGGCGCGACGCCGTGAGGTCCGGGTCGAGCTGGATCCCCCCGACGAGCGGCCGGAAGAACCGGTCGATCATGGTGGCCGAGAACCCGCGCTCCGCCAGCGCCTCGGCGGTGGTGCGGTCGTCGCCGGCGAGGAGCGTGGCCGGGTGCACCGATCGGAGCGCGTGGCGCATCCGGGCGATGCGGAGCTTGTCGAACGGTGAGCCGACCGGCGCGACCGCGGTCGCGAGCGCGTATCGGGGCGACCGGAACGGGTCGACGACGGCGTACCCCCGCCCGTTGCGCCACACGAGCGCCCCGGGCCGGAACTCGCGCAGGTCGAGCGCCGCCACGTCGAACTGACGGTGCAGCTCCGGATAGGCGGTCAGCAGAACCTGGAAGCCGCGATCGAGGGTGAAGCCGTCGACGTGATCGGTGCGCACCCGCCCACCGACGCCGTCGGACGCTTCGAGGACGACGACCTGTCGACCGGCGGTGTGCAGCCGCGTGGCGCACGCCAGACCCGCCAGCCCGGCGCCGACGACGACCACGTCCGCGGCGGTGGTGCTCACCGGTCGAGGAGCGCCCGCAGTGCCGGTTCGAGCTCCGGGTGGGTGAACACGAAGCCGTCCCCCTCGAGCACGCGGGGGAGGGCCCGCTGCCCCTGGAACAGCAGTTCCTCGGCCGCCTCGCTGCCGATGAGGAGCTTCGGCCCGAACTTCGGGATGGGGAGGAACGACGGTCGCGACAGGACCCGCGCGAGGGTCTGCGCGAACTCGGCGTTGGTGACCGGGTTCGGTGCGGTGAGGTTGACCGGGCCGCGCACCTCGCTCGACAGCAGGTGCTCGACCGCTGCGACGTGGTCCGTGATCGAGATCCAGCTCTGCCACTGCCGGCCGCGACCGAACTTGCCGCCGAGTCCGAGGCGGAACAGGGGGAGCTGCTTCTTCAGGGCGCCGCCGTCCGGGGAGAGGACGATGCCGGTGCGGAGGTGCGCGACGCGCGCGCCGGCCTCCTCCGCGGCCACGGTGGCTGCCTCCCACGCCGTGCACACCTCGGCGAGGAAGCCCGTCCCGATCGGCGACGTCTCGTCGGTCTCCTCGTCGCCACGCTCGCCGTAGACGTCGACACCGGACGCGGACAGCAGCACGCGCGGACCCCCGTCGAGCCGAGCGAGGGTCTCGGACACCAGCCCGGTCGTGATCGTGCGGCTCTCGAGGATCTCGCGCTTGTAGTCGTCGGTCCAGCGCTTGTCGGCGATGCCGGCACCCGCCAGGTGCACCACGGCATCGACGTCGCGGAACCCGTCGGCATCGATGGTGCGCGCGGCCGGGTCGTACGCGATCTCGCCGGGTGCGGCCGCTCGACGGACCACGGGGACGACGGTGTGTCCGGACGACTCGAGTCGGCGCCGCAACGCCCGCCCGATGAGGCCGGATGATCCGGTGACGGCGACTCGCATGGTGACGACGCTACGGCGATCCGGGGCCGGGTGCTCGACCGTGCCCGCGACTCGCTGCTCGACGTGACTAGCGTCGGGCGGCGATGAGCGACGATTCGACCTGGCGACCCCCCGCGCCCGACGGCGAAGGATCGTCGCCGCCCCCGCCTCCGCCCCCACCTCCGCACCTGCCACCCGCAGGGGCGGTCCCGCCGCCGCCGGCGTCCGAGCCGTCCGAGCCGCCCACCGGACCACCGTTCGAGCCGTTCGCCGGCCCGCCCATCGGTCCGCCCACGGTTCCGCCGGACGATCCCACGACCGTCGATGCCGGCCCGCCGGAGCGCCGACGCAGCCCGCTCGCGCTGACCGCCGCCGTCGTGGCCGTGGTGTTGATCGGGGTCGCCGGGGTGTTCGCCGTGACCCGCATCATGGGGGGCGACCAGGGCGGCGCGGCGTCGCCGGAGGAGCTCGCCGATCGGTTGTTCACGGCGATCGACGAATCGGACGTGCTCGGTCTCGCGGATCTCGTGCTCCCCAGCGAGCGGGACACCTTCGTCGACCCGTTGAGCGAGATCGTCGACGAGCTGCGTCGGCTCGAGATCGTCTCGCCACCCGCCGGTGCCGACGGCATCGAGGGCGTCACGTTCGAGGTGACGCGCACCTCGGTGCGGGTGAACCCGACGAACGTCGACGACATCGTCAACCTCGATCTGAACGCCGACCTCACGGTGACGATCGACGGCGAACGTCTCCCGATCGGAGACCTGCTCGTCGACCTGATCGACGACGTCGACCGATCCGAGCTCGACGTCCGCGAGACCGAGCCGCTCGACCTGACGCTGACCGCCGTCGAGGAGGGCGGCCGCTGGTACCTCAGCGCGCTGTTCACGATCGCGGAGGCCGTGCGGGCCGACATGTCGCCGCGCCCGGACATCCCCGCGACCGGCATCGAGCCGCGCGGCGGCGACGCACCCGAAGGCGCCGTGGAGGCCCTGCTCGCCGGCGTCGAGCGGCTCGACCTCGAGCAGATCGTCGCGGCGCTCAACCCGGGCGAGGCGTCGGTCCTCCACCGCTACGGCCCCGCGTTCCTCGCGGATGCTCAGGCCGAGCTCGACCTGGTCCCGCTGCGATGGGAGGTCACCGGCACCGACCTGGTCGCCACCGGGAGCGGATCGACCCGGACCGTCGGGGTGGAGCGGCTCGCCATCGAGGGTCGCTTCGACGGGATGCCCTTCGAGCTGGAACTGGTCGACGGGTGCGTGCGCGCGACTGCCGAGGGCGAGCGGTTCGACTCGTGCGAGGAGTTGCCCGACGAGTTCTCGTTCGACGACATGTTCGAGGAGTCGCCCGCGGCGCGCGAGCTGGTGTCGTTGCTGGACGACGTCTTCGGCGACTTCGAGGCGGGGGGCGTCACGGTCCGCCAGGTCGGCGGCCAGTGGTACGTGAGCCCGGTCGGCACGCTGTTCGACCAGTTCTTGTCGGTCCTCCGGGCGCTCGAGCGACACGACATCGAGCGATTCGTCGAGCTGGTACCCCGGGTCATCGACGACCTCGGCGACCCGTTCGTGTTCGGTGATGACCCGTTCGGCGATGATCCGTTCGGTGACGATCCGTTCGGTGACGATCCGTTCGGTGACGACGATCCGTTCGGTGACGACGGTCCGTTCGGTGACGATCCGTTCGGTGACGACGGTCCGTTCGAGCCGGGCCCGATCGACGAGTGCTTCGCGTTGGCCGATGTCGACGAGGCGATCCGCTGCTTCCGGGAGGCCGAGGCCGTCGGCGAGATCGGAGCGTTCGAGATCCCCCTCGAGCTGCGCTTCCCGGAGTGCGGCGCGGCCGAGGCCAGCTGGGAGGGGTACTTCCAGCTCTCCGACGAGGAGTTCATCGGTCTCGTCGAGCGAGCCCGACCGTGCTTCCTCGAGTTCGTCGAGCAGGGTGAGATCAGCGAGTTCGAGCTGCCCCTCGCCATGTCGGATCCCGAGTGCTTCGAGGGCCGCAACTGGTTCTCGGTGTTCGACGATCCCGAGTACGACGACCGCGTCTTCGAGTGCATCGGCTTCTGACCGCCGCCGGATCCGCCGGTCGCCGGGGCGCGACGGTCAGTCGAGCGCGCTGGCGATGATCATGTCGATGACGGCGTCGTCGGCGCTGCCGAGCAACGTGTCGACGTCGCCATCGGGGGTGACGACCGCGAAGGCCGGCTGATAGGGGATCCCGAAGCGGAGGAAGATCTCGCCGGCGGCGTCGCTCAGGTTCGGGAACGTCAGGCCGTGGCGGTCGACGAAGTCCTCGAAGTCGGCCTCGCCCCCGGTCCAGGCGACCCCGACGACGTTGATCTCGTCGCCCCAGCGTGCTGCTGCCTCCTCGACCGAGGGGGCTTCACGGTTGCACGACGGTCAAAACGGCGCCCAGAACCACAGCAGCAGCGGTCGGTCGGCGACGGTCGCGAGGTCGAGCTCGCCCCCACCGACCAGCGGGGCGGAGATCCGCAGGATCTCGGGGGCCTCGGCGATCGGGTCGCCGGACGGTTCGGTGGTCGCCGGCTCGTCGTCGGCCGGTTCGGTGCCGCTCGGCTCCGCGGTGCTCGACTCGTCGGTGCTCGACCCCTCGGCGATCGGCTCGTCGGCCGGCTCGGTGGTCGCCGCCGGGGGTTCGTCGGGCGCTGCGGTCGGCTCGCTGGCTCCGCCCTCGACCGGCTCGTCGTCGACCGGCTCGTCGGCGACGATGGGGGTGGTCGCCGGGTCGTCGGCCGCGGTGTCGGTGTCGGCGTCGCCGCCGCAGGCCGTCGCGACGAGTGTGCCGGTGGCGACGATCGCCGCGATCCTGCGCGCTCGCCAGCGGTTGCTCGTCACGGGCGGAACGGTACCCCGACGCCCGGAGCCGCTCGGTGTCGGCCGACCGGGCTTTCGTGATCGTTCACCGGTGCACGGCCCGTAGCCTGAGCGCCGATGCAGACCCGCACCCTGCTGTTGCTCTCGCTCGCCTGCGGCCTCGCCATCCTCTTCGCCGGCGTCGCGCTGGTGATCCAGATCGCCAACCGCGCCGACGTGGCGCCGCCGCGTGACGTCGGCAGTGAGGTGTCGGTGGCGGACATGACCGTCATCGTCGAGGGGTCGCGAGAGTCGGGCGACCGGCACGCGGTCGACCTCCGCATCGGAGGGGTGGACGACCCCGACGGCAGCGACGGGTTCCGGATGATCGCCTCGGCACGTCCGGCACCCCTCGTCGAGTCGTGCGGGGCGACGAGCGTCGAGCTGCGCGAGTGCACGCTCGTGTTCGAGGTGCCCGACGACGGCGGGTCGCGGCAGCTGATCTACGACCGTGGCGACCAGAGCGCCCGCTGGGTCCTGCAGATGCCCTGAGTCCCGACGCCGCCCCGACGCACCGTGCGGCGACCACGCTACGGTTGGCGCCGATGAGTGAGCAGAGCGACCGGTTCGACCTCGTGGTGATCGGCGGCGGTCCGGGAGGGTACGCCGCCGCGCTGTACGCCGCCTCCGCCGGTGTGAAGGTCGCCCTGGTCGAGAAGGACGCGCTCGGCGGGACCTGCCTCAACCGCGGTTGCATCCCCGCCAAGGCCTTCCTCGAGACCGCCGCCGTGAAGCGACACGTCGAGCACGCCGGCGACTTCGGGATCGAGGCGAGCGAGCCGTCGGTGAACTTCGCCGTCACCCAGGAGCGCAAGCAGAAGATCGTGAAGGGCCTGGTCGGCGGCATCGCCGCGATGTGCAAGGGGCGCAAGGTCGAGGTGTTCGACGGAGTCGGTTCGCTCGGCGCCGACCGGACCGTCACGGTGCGACTGAACGACGGCGGCGAGGCGACGATCACCGGCGAGCACGCGATCCTGGCGACCGGGTCGGTGCCGCGCCTGATCCCCGGGTTCGAACGCGGTGGTCCGATCATGACGAGCGACGAGGTGCTCGACCTCGACCACGTGCCGGGCCGCGTGGCGGTGATCGGCGGCGGCGCGATCGGTTGCGAGTTCGCGTCGACCTTCGCCGACCTCGGCGCCGAGGTCACGATCCTCGAGGGGCTGCCCAAGATCCTTCCGGGCCTCGACAACGATGTGACGAACGTGGTCGTCAAGAGCTTCAAGCGCAAGAAGATCGATATCCGGACCGGTGTGAAGGTGACCGGCCACACACCGAACGACCACGGCGGCACGACGGTCGAGTTCGGCGACGGCGAGACGGTCGAGGTCGACGCGGTGGTCGTGTCGGTCGGCCGGCGCCCGTTCGCCGACGAGCTCGGCCTCGACGGCACCGACGTGAAGGTGACCGACCGCGGCTTCGTGGAAGTCGACGAGTACTGCCGCACCGGCGAGGCGGGCGTGTACGCCATCGGCGACCTGATCGACACCCCGCAGCTCGCCCACGTCGGCTACGCCGAGGCGGTGCTCGTGGTGAAGCACCTGCTCGGCGAGGACCCGATGCCCGTGATGTACGACCGGGTGCCGTGGGCCATCTACTGCGACCCAGAGGTCGCGTGGGCCGGTCCGGGCGAGGACGACGCCGAGGAGGCCGGCCTCGACATCGTCGTCGGCAAGCACCCGTTCAAGTTCAACAGCCGAGCCCAGATCGTGGGCTCGACCGACGGCATGGTCAAGGTCATCGCCAAGAAGAACCCGGACGGCACCGCCGGACAGGTGCTGGGTGTCCACATGGTGGGCCCGTGGGTGACCGAGCAGCTCTCCGGCGGCTACCTCGCCGTGAACTGGGAAGCCACCGTCGACGAGGTCGCGGAGTTCA
>SKSP01000332.1 GCA_007122945.1 Ilumatobacteraceae bacterium
GGCCAGGGCGATCTGGGATCGGCCGACCCGGATCACCTCGTCGAAGAGGTGGAGCGCTTCTTGCGCGACCGCGACACCGACGACTGACCCGCCGTCGGGCCGTCGTGTCCCGCGCGGTTCACGCCGCCGAGCGAGCTGCGATGTCGGCGATCTCCTGGTCCTGGGCCTCGGTGGCCCCGGAGACGCCCACGGCTCCGGCGACCCGGCCGTCGGCCAGCACGGGCGCCCCGCCGCCCACCGCGATGAGCTCGTCGACCTTCGGCGCGAGACCGTGCAGCAGCGTCGGGTCGCCCAGGAACTGGGCGGCGAGGGACGAGGTCGGCACGCCGGCCGCAGCGGCGGTCCAGGCCTTCTTGACGGCGACGGGCACGGAGAACTTGAACGCACCGTCCATGCGCGCCGTGAGGATCGGGTCACCAGCGGGGTCGCAGACGCACACCACCACGGCCACTCCGGCAGCGTCGGCCGCCTCGATGGCAGCGGTCGCGGCGCGTTGGGCACCCGCGAGGGTGAGCCGCATCGCCGGGGCGAACGCCGGCGTGCTCATGTCGCGTCCCGCGGCGTGTCGGCGGGCGCCATTCGTCGCGACCCGCCGTCGCCGTTCGTCGATGCCGCCGCCTCGAAGGTCCCTTCGACCTGCGCGAGCACGTCGGTGGTGCGCTGGATGTGCATCGCCGCGACCTCGCAGGCGGTGTCGACGTCGCGGGCCAAGGTGGCCTCCATCAGCGCGACGTGCTCGGCGTGGACGTCGCGCGGGACCGTGCGGTCGGTGAGCGCGAACCGCCGGTAGCGCTCGGAATGATGGTGGAGGATGTCGAGCATGTGCCGGACCCAGCGCGAACGGCACGCCGCCGTGAGGGCGGCGTGGAACTGGTGGTTCCGCACCTCCCAGTCGCCGGCGCTCCCGGGAACCCCCTGGTCGAGCGCCTCTTGGGCCTTGCCCAGACGGTGGAAGGCGGCGACGATGCCGGCCTCCCAGTCGTCGTCGCCCTCGGCGATGGACTCCCGCAGCGCATGGGTCTCGAGCAGGATCCGCGTCCTGCCGAGGTCCCGGAGATCGTCGATGGAGATCGGGGACACGGCGAACCCGCGCTGGCCCCGCGCGGTCACCAGACCGTCGGGGATCAGCAACGAGAGCGCTTCACGGATCGTCGACGAGCCGACGCCATAGCGCTCGCGGAGGGGTTCGACCGCCAGCTTCGCCCCGGGTTCGAGGGCGCCGCTCACGATGTCGCGACGGATCGCGTGGAGCGTCTCCTCCACGCGAGTGCGTGGTGGGGTGTCCGGGGTGGTCTCGGTCATGGCACCTCGAATCTATCCGCGCATCGTCCCGCTGAAGAGGGATTCAGCCTCGACGACAGATATGTAAGCAGAATCTCAGAGATTTTGCAATCTATCTGAGACACCTCTTGACGTCGGGAATTCCGTGGACTTGACTGAGGGACGTCGCCGGACGAACGGTCGACATGGGACGAAGGGGTGACATGGCCGACTGGGCTGATTGGGGAGACGCAACCGTCCGGGTGACCGGGATCAAGCGGGAGCGCTTCGTCGAGTTCGAGTTCGCACTCGGGCCCGAGCTCTCCGTCGAACTCGTCATGCCGTACCCGGAGTTCCGGCGGTTCTGCGAGGAACACCACGTCCGCCTGCTGCCGGGCGACGAGGAAGCCGTGCTGGCCCTCGACCGGCTGATGGAGCACCAGGAGTCGTCATGAAAGAGCCCGTCATGAAGGAGCCCATCGTGAAGGAGATGGCATGAACGTCGACATCAAGGCCGAGGATTTCACCCCGCGGCGCCACACCTACAGCAACGTGGCCCGTCGTTACGGCGAGGACCGTCCCGCATCTCGTTACGACGAAGCGACGTACGACCTCCAGGCCACCACCAACTTCCACTACCGGCCGTTGTGGGCGCCCGAGTTCGAGATCTTCGACACCCGCCGCACCGCCGTGGTGATGGAGGACTGGTACGCATTCGACGACCCGCGGCAGTTCTACTACGCCACGTACAACATCAGTCGGGCGAACATGAACGCCGCTGCCGACCGCGCCTTCGAGTTCGTCGACCAACGCGACCTGATGAGCCGCGTGGAGCCGGGCTGGCTCGAGACCGTCCGTCACTACCTGGTGCCCGTCCGGCACTTCGAGTGGGCCGCCGACCTGAACAGCCTCCGGATCACCGACTACGGCTACGGCACCCGCGTGACCTCGGCCGCCATGTTCGCCGCGGCCGACCGTCTCGGCATGGCGCAGCTGCTCACCCGGATCGGACTGGTGCTCGACGGCTACGACGAGGCCGGCCTCCAGACGGCCCGTACGGCATGGCTCGAGGCGCCGGATTGGCAAGGGGTGCGCCGGCTGGCGGAGGACACCCTCGTCATCGACGACTGGTTCGAGACGTTCGTCGCCCAGTACCTCGCCGCCGACGGCATGCTGCACCCGCTCGTGTACGGCGTCTTCGACGACGCCGGGCTCGACCACGGCGCCACCGCCGTCTCGATGATGTGCGAGTTCATGGTCGACTGGCTGAAGGACAACGCCCGCTGGGTCGACGCGCTCGTGCAGGTGGCCGCCGCGGAGTCGCCCGAGAACGCCGAGCTGATCAGCGGTTGGTACCGCACCTGGCGTGATCGTGCCGTCGAGGCCGTGTCCCCGCTGGCCACCACCGTGCTCGGCGACGCGGGTGACTCCAGCGTCGGCACCATCAAGGACGCGCTCGACGCCCGGGCGACCGGCCTGGGCCTCGAGGCCTGAGAGGAAACGACATGAGCACCAACAACGTGTCCATCACCCTGCAGAACACCGAGGACGCCCGCCCGATCGTCGAGGCGATCACCGCGGACAACCCCGACGCCACCGTGCACCACTACCCGGCGATGGTGAAGATCGACTGCCCCGGTCATCTGACCATCAGCGCCGAGTCGGTCGGCGAGCGACTCGGCCGCGACTGGGACCCACAAGAGCTCCACCTGAGCGTGATCTCGCTCTCGGGGAACATCGACGAAGACGACGACCACTTCGACCTCTCCTGGAACTGAGGACATCATGGCCAAAAAGATCCCGCTCAAGCGCAAGTACGAGATGATGACCCGTGGTCTGGCGTGGGACACGACGTACCAGGACATGGACGACGTGTACCCCTACGACAAGTTCGAGGGCATCAAGATCCACGACTGGGACGCCTGGGAGGACCCGTTCCGGCTCACCCAGGACGCCTACTGGAAGTACCAGGCCGAGAAGGAGCGCAAGCTCTACGCCGTCATCGACTCCTTCGCCCAGAACAACGGGCAGCTGGGGCTCAGCGACGCCCGCTACCTCGGGGCGCTCAAGCTGTTCCTCACCGGCGTCAGCCCGCTCGAGTACCAGGCCCACCGACACTTCGCGCACCTCGCCCGCAACATCCGCGGCACCGGTGCCCAGGTGGCCGCGCAGATGCAGTCGATCGACGAGCTGCGCCACGCGCAGACCCAGATCCACGCCATCAGCCACTACAACAAGTACTTCGACGGGCTGCACGACTTCACCCACATGCACGACCGGGTCTGGTACCTGTCGGTGCCGAAGTCGTTCTTCGACGATGCCGTCTCGGCGGGGCCGTTCGAGTTCTTCACCGCCATCTCGTTCAGCTTCGAGTACGTGCTCACCAACCTGCTGTTCGTGCCGTTCATGTCGGGGGCCGCGTACAACGGCGACCTGGCGACGGTCACGTTCGGGTTCAGCGCGCAGTCCGACGAGTCCCGCCACATGACCCTCGGGCTCGAGGTCATCAAGTTCCTGCTCGAGCAGGACGAGGCGAACGTGCCGATCATCCAGCACTGGATCGACAAGTGGTTCTGGCGGGGCCACCGGCTGCTCAGCCTCGTCGGGATGATGATGGACTACATGCTCCCCAAGAAGATCATGTCCTGGAAGGACGCGTGGGAGATGTACTTCGAGGAGCAGGGCGGCGCGTTGTTCGAGGACCTCGCCCGCTACGGCATCCGTCCGCCGATGCACGCCGAGCAGGCGAACAACGAGAAGCATCGCATCAGCCACGAGGTGTGGGCGATCTTCTACCAGTACACGCACGCCGCCGGCTTCCACACCTGGGACATCGACGACGAGCACAAGGCGTGGCTGTCCGCGGAGTACCCCGACACCTTCGACAAGTACTACCGCCCGCGGCTCGACCTGTGGAAGCAGATGGCCGCCGACGGCAACCGCTACTACAACATGGCGTTGCCGCAGCTGTGCCAGGTGTGCCAGATCCCGATGGGCTTCACCGAACCCGACGATCCGACCACCATCTGCTTCCGCTCACGTGAGTACCAGGGCGATCGGTACCACTTCTGCAGCGACGGGTGTCAGTACATCTTCGACCACGAGCCCGAGAAGTACATCCAGGCGTGGTTGCCCGTGCACCAGATCTTCCAGGGCAACTGCGGTGGGGCCGAGATCCCCGACGTCTTGAACTGGTACCACCTGAACCTCGGGGTCGACAACATGGCCTACGAGGGCTCGGCCGAAGAGAAGATCTGGAACGACTGGATGGCGACGCGCCGTGTCGGCGCCGCCCGGACCTGAACGGAGCATGTCATGGCCGTCACCGCGCTGAAGCCCGGATACACGGGGCAGAACCTCGACGCCGTCGAGAACTTCGGACCCAACCAACTGGTGTACCTCCACTGGGAGAAGCACCTGATGTTCTGCGCCGCGCTGGCGTTCCCGTTCCCACCCGAGATGCCGTTCGGGGCGATCGTGGGCGAGGTGCTGCCGCAGTTCTACGGCCCCCACCCCGACTTCGAGAAGATCGACTGGTCGACGGTGCGCTGGACGCTCGACGGCGAGGACTTCGTCCCCGACCTCGAGGCCTCGATCGGTTCACAGGGCGTGGGTCACAAGTCGATGCTGCGCTTCTGGACCCCTGGCCTCGACGGCCTCGGCGACTCGGGCGCCTGAACGGGACCTCCCACGTGAAGCGCACCGTCACCGTCGAACCCATCGAGGAGACCGTCGAGCTGGCCGACGGCCAGACGATCCTCGACGCCTGCCTGCGAGCAGGCGTGTGGCTGCCGCACGCCTGTGGGCACGGCCTGTGCGGCACCTGCAAGGTCGAGGTGCTCGACGGCGACGTCGATCACGGCGCCGCGTCGCCGTTCGCGCTGATGGACTTCGAGCGCGAGGAGGGGTTCACGCTGGCGTGCTCCGCGACGGCCCGCTCCGACCTCGTGATCGAGGCGGACATCGACATCGACCCCGACGCCGTGATCCGGCCCGTCCGCGATCACGTCGGACGGGTCAGCCGGCTCGAGCACCTCACGAGCGACATCCTCGGGATCTGGATCACCGTCGACGACGGCATGGAGTTCCAAGCCGGCCAGTACCTCAACCTGACGGTGGAGGGCGTCGACGGTCCGCGGGCGTTCTCGTTCGCGAACAGCCCGTCGACGACGCACGAGGTCGAGCTGCACGTCCGCCTCGTGCCCGGTGGCGCGGCCACGCCCAAGCTCCACACGGAGCTGTCGGTCGGTGACAAGGTGCGGTTCAGCGGCCCGTACGGTCGCTTCTTCGTGCGACGCTCCGCCGAGAAGCCGATGCTGTTCCTCGCCGGCGGCTCGGGCCTGTCGAGCCCGAAGTCGATGGTGCTCGACCTGCTCGAGACCGGATGTGCGCACCCGATCACGCTCGTCCACGGGGTGCGCACGAGTGCCGACGCCTACTTCGGTGATCTGTTCCGGTCGCTCGAGGCCGAGCACCCCAACTTCCGGTACGTCCCCGCGCTCAGCCAGCCCGGCGAGACCGACGCCGGCTGGACCGGGGAGACCGGGTTCGTGCACGAGGTCGCCGAACGGCTCTTCGACGGGTCGTTCAAGGGCATGTCCGCCTACCTGTGCGGCCCGCCCCCCATGATCGAGGCCTGCATCCGCACGCTCATGAAGGGCCGGCTGTTCGAGCGGGACATCTTCACCGAGCGCTTCGTGACCGCCGCCGACGGCGAATCCGGCCTGTCGAAGAGCCCCCTGTTCAAGCGGGTGTGACCGTGTCGGCTCTCCGGACACCGCAGCGCCACCGGTGCACCGTCGTCGGCTGCGAGGGCGACGAGACGCGTTTCGAGGTCGGGCGTGGGCAGCGGGTGCTGCACGAGATGATCCGCCGCAACGTCCGCGCCGTACCCGTCGGATGCCGAGGCGGTGGGTGCGGCGTGTGCCGCGTCCGGGTGCTCGACGGCGAGTACCTGACGCTGCGGATGAGCGCGAAGCACATCTCGGCCGACGACGCCGCCCGCGGGATCGTCCTCGCCTGTCGCACCATCCCCGTCACCGATCTCGTGATCGAGCTGGCGCCGGCGGGCCACGACGCCCCGTCGACACCGTCACCCCCGACGCGACCGACACCACCACCCGACACATCCACCTGACATCCACCTGACACCAGCACTCGACAACCAGCACTCGACAACAAGGAGCAAGGCCATGGCACTCACCGGAGTTCTTCGTCCCGGGTACATCCAGATCCGCGTCCTCGACATGAGCGAGGCGATCGTGCACTACCGCGACCGACTCGGCCTCACCGAGGTCTCGACCGGCAGCGACGGCCGCGTCTACCTCAAGGGGTGGGACGAGTTCGATCGCCACAGCGTCATCCTCCGCGAGGCCGACGAGGCGGGGATGGACGTCATGGGATTCAAGGTGCTCGACGACGCGACCCTCAACGAGCTCACGGCGAAGCTCGAGGCGTACAACGTGGTGGTCGACCACGTCGAGGCGGGCGAGCAGCCGGGCGTCGGACGTCGCGTCGGATTCACGATCCCGAGCGGGCACCGGATGGAGTTGTTCGCGCAGATGGAGAAGTCCGACGACGGACCACAGGTCGTGAACCCGAACGTCTGGCAGAGCGAGCCGCGCGGCATGGCCGTGACCCGCTTCGACCACGCGCTGCTGTACGGACCCGCCATCGACGAGGTGACGGATCTGTTCTGTGACGTCCTCGGGTTCCGGGTGGCCGAGCGCGCCGACCTCGGAGGTGCGCACGCGGTGTGGCTGACGTGCTCCAACAAGGCCCACGACATCGCGTTCGTCCCCAACCCCGACCCGGGGAGCTTCCACCACGCCGCGTTCTACCTCGAGAACGTCAACGACGTGGTCCACGCCGGTGACGTGATGGCGTACCACGACATCCCGATCGACGTCGGCCCCACGCGTCACGGCATCACCCGCGGCCACACCATCTACTTCTTCGACCCGTGTGGCAACCGCAACGAGGTGTTCGCCGGCGGGTACACGTACTACCCGGACAACCCGACCCGCGAGTGGACCACCGAACAGCTCGGCAAGGGCATCTTCTACTACGAGCGCGAGCTCAACGACGCGTTCCTCTCCGTCTACACCTGATCCCCTACACCTGAGCCCCTACACCTGAGCCCCTACACCTGAGCCGAGGAAGGCCCTCATCGTGTCCACCGACTTCTTCAACTTCATCGACGGCGTCCACCGACCGGGATCCGACGGCCGCACCTTCGAGAACCGCACCCCGCTCGACGGAACGCTCATCGGCATGGTCCACGAGGCATCGGCCGCCGACGTCGACGCCGCGGTGGGGGCGGCTCGCGCCGCGCTCGCGGGGCCGTGGGCGGGTCTCACGACCGCCGAGCGGTCCGACCTGCTGCACGCCGTGGCCGACGAGATCGACCGTCGCTCCGACGAGTTCCTGGCCGCCGAGATCGCCGACACGGGCAAGCCGGTGTCGATCGCCAGCCACATCGACATCCCTCGTGGCGCTGCCAACTTCAGGGTCTTCGCCGATGTGGTGAAGAACGTGCCCGGCGAGTTCTTCCCGATGCCGACACCCGACGGGGCCGGGGCGCTCAACTACGGGTTGCGCCGTCCGAAGGGCGTGATCGCGGTGGTCTGTCCGTGGAACCTGCCGCTGCTGCTGATGACCTGGAAGGTCGGCCCGGCACTCGCCTGCGGCAACGCCGTGGTCGTGAAGCCCTCGGAGGAGACTCCCGCCACGGCCACCCTGCTCGGGGAGGTGATGAACGCCGTGGGCGTCCCGGCCGGCGTGTACAACGTCGTGCACGGATTCGGGCCCGGCTCCGCCGGTGAGTTCCTCACCACGCACCCCGACGTCGACGGGATCACCTTCACCGGTGAGACCCGCACCGGTGAGGCGATCATGGCCGCGGCGTCGAAGGGGGTGCGCTCGGTCTCGCTGGAGATGGGCGGCAAGAACCCCGGCATCGTGTTCGCCGATGCCGACCTCTCCGACGCCGTGGCCGGCACGGTCCGCTCCGCGTTCGCCAACACCGGGCAGGTGTGTCTGGGCACCGAGCGCGTGTACGTCGAGCGCCCGGTCTTCGACGAGTTCGTCGAGCGTCTCGCCGCGGAAGCGACGGCCACGACGTTCGGTGATCCGTTCGACCCGCTCACGCAGATGGGCCCGCTCATCAGCAACGAGCACCGCGAGAAGGTGCTGCGCTACTACCGGCAGGCGGTCGACGACGGCGCCACCGTGGTGACCGGCGGCGGGGTGCCCGACGTGGGCGACCGCTACGCCAAGGGCGCCTGGATCGAACCCACCGTGTGGACCGGTCTCGCCGACGATTCCGCCGTGGTCACCGAGGAGATCTTCGGTCCGTGCTGCCACGTCCGGCCGTTCGACACCGAGGACGAAGTGGTCGCGCTCGCGAACGACACCCCGTACGGCCTGGCGGCCACGGTCTGGACCACCGACGTCGGTCGCGCCCATCGGGTCGCCTCCCGGCTCGAGGTCGGGTTGTGCTGGGTCAACTCCTGGTTCCTCCGCGACCTCCGCACCGCGTTCGGCGGCATGAAGCACTCGGGCATCGGCCGCGAGGGCGGCGTCCACAGCCTCGAGTTCTACACCGAGTCCACCAACGTCTGCGTGAAGATCTGAGGCA
>SKSP01000085.1 GCA_007122945.1 Ilumatobacteraceae bacterium
CCTCGACCTGATTCGTCGGCTGCTCGCCGATGCCGACCGCGACGACCTGGCGATCGTGTTGACCCGGCGCCCGGGTACCGATGCCCTCGATGACGTCGCCGCCGATCTCGGCCGCTCGGCCATCGTCAGCGAGCTCCGGCTGGACGGGTTGTCGGCCGACGAGATCACGGCGCTCGTCGACCCCGATGGGCACGCGTCACCGTGGTTCGGTCGAGTGGTGCACGAACGCTCGGCCGGGAACCCGTTCTTCGCGATCGAGCTGGCACGACACGCACGCGAGCGTGGCCTGTCGGCGCTCGCCGGCGAGAGCGATCTCCCCCTGAGCGTGGTGTGGGTGGTCGAACGGCGCGTCGCCGATCTGGGTGCCGGTGCGCGAGCGGTGTTGCAGGCCGCCGCCCTGCTCGGCGACGAGTTCGACGCGGCGCTCGCGGTCGAGTCGTCCGGACACCCCGACGCGAGCGCCGGCCTCGTGGCCGCCGGTCGAGCACGGGTGATCGTGCCGTCGGCCGGTGGCGGTCGGTACGCGTTCTCCCACGCGATCGTTCGATCGGTGCTCGAGTCCTCGCTCGCTCCCGGCGAACGCGAAGCGCTCCATGCACGGATCGCCACCGCTCTGACGGCCCGCGGTGGTTCGGTCCTCCCACACGCCGCGCTGGCTCACCACTGGTGCCGGGCCGGGGTCGCCCACGTCGATCGAGCCGTCGAGCACACCGTGGCGGCCGCCGCCGATGCGATGCATCGCCGCGCCTACGAGGACGTGATCGAGCGTTGCGAGCTCGGGCTCGCCGCACTCGACGCGACGGACGCGATGGACGGTCGCCGGCTGGCCCTGCTGCTGATGGCGGCAGAGGCGCACGGTCGGGCGGCCCGGCACCACGCCGCGCGTGAGCGGGCGGCCGCGGCCGCGAAGCTGGCGAGCCGCCTCGGCGACGTCGACGGCTACGTCCGGGCGGCGACGGTGGCGCTGCCGGTGCTGCCCGACGTGGCGGCCGTCCCCGCGCTCGAGGAAGCCACCCGCCTCACGGGCGCCGGTCATCCGAAGCGGGCCGAAGCGCTGGCCGCCCTCGGCACGATGTTGGTGGAGACCGATGCGGAGCGGGCCGATGCGCTCATCGAGGAGGCCCGCCGACTGGCGACGGCGTCCGGCGATCTCGACGCGCTCCACCAGGTGCTCGCGTTCGACACCCTCTACGGGCACGACGTGTCGCCCGAGGCGCGGATCGAGCTCGCGACGCGAGTCCTGGGCGCGGTCGCCGACCGCACGTCGGTGACGACGATCGACGCGCTGACGTTCCGTGGGACGGCCCACCTCGAGCGTGGTGACCTCGCCGCCGCCGAGCGCGACTTCGCGACGCACGCGGCGATCGCTTCCGAACTGCGGAGCCCGGGCCCGCTGGCGGTCGACGACCAGCGACGCGCGATGCGGTCGCTGCTGGCCGGCCGGTTCGACGAGGCCGAGGCGCACCTCCACCGGGCGATGCTCCACGTCGGCGACGACCCCGCGTGGGTCACGGTGTACGGCGCGCAGCTGGTCACGATCCGGCTCGAGCAGGGCCGCTTCGACGAGGTGCTGCTGCTCCTCGACGGCCTCGACGCCCGTGACGCCGCTCGCCCGATCGCGAGTGCGGTCCGAGCGTACGCACTGGCGAACCTCGGCGATCACGACGCGGCGCGGCGATTGCTCGACGAGATGCTGGCCGGGCATGCGGGCTGGCGGCGCGATCTGCTCTGGACGGTGTCGACCGGGTTGCTCGCGGAGGTGGCCGCGCTGATCGGGCACCGGCCGGCCGCGGCGCAGCTGCATCCCGTGTTGGCCCCGTTCGCCGAACGCGTCACCGTGTTCACGCTCGGCGCCGTGGTGTGGGGCTCGGTGGAGCGGTTCCTCGGACCGTTGTCGCTGCTGCTCGACCGGCCGGTCGATGCCGTCGGGCACCACGAGCGAGCGATGGCCGTGCACGAACGGTTCGGCGCCGTCACGTTCCTCGTGCGCGATCGGGTGGGGTTGGCGGCCGCGCTCGAGCGGCTCGGCGGGTCGGCGAACGTGGTGCGCGCGCGTCAGCTGCGCAGCGAGGCGGTGACCGCCGCCCACCAGCTCGGCGTCGGCCACCTCGTGCGGGACGTGACCGACGCCGAGCCGTCCGGCGCTACCGGTTGATGGTGATGATCCCAGCGGTGGTCGTCAGCGGTAGTGGACCATCAGGTTGCCGCCGGCGAGGTGTTGCTCCTGCGTCTGGTTGCCGTCCCAGCGGGACGAGAACAACAGCAGTCGGGTGGTGGTGGCGTGCTTGCCGTTGCCGATCCGCTGCTCGTCCCACAGCGAGAACCCGATGGTGTCACCGGACCCGTCCTCGGTGAGATCGCTCATCGACATCTGCAGCACGTAGTTGCCGCCCACGCTGTAGGGGTTCTCGCGGTCGGTCACGTCGGCGATGTTGGCCTTCGACTCGAACTGCGCGCGGCCGTCGCTGTCGATACCGAGCGAGTCCATGGCGTTCGACTTGATGCGGTAGACCGCGCCGTCCTCGCCGCGGACGATCAGGTTGACGCCGCCCTGCAGGTTCGTCATCCGCTTGTTGAACTTGACGTGGAAGCCGAAGTTGGCGTGTGAGCCGTCGGCCCCGGCGAAGATGCCGGCCGAGTCGGTGAGCACGAGGTAGCCACCGCCGGTGATGAAGTCGTCGAGCGGCTTGGCGATGGTCAGGACCGTGTCGTCGGCCGTGTCGTTGCGGTCGTAGTAGGCACCGACGACCGTGGCGATCGTGAACTCCTCGGCGTCCTTGTTGCCGATCTCTGCGGTCCAGTCGCAGCTACCGATGCCGATGTTGCGGTCCGGCACGAACACGTCGAAGGGCTGGAACACCTCGTCGATCCCCGGGGTGGGGCACAGCTCGCCGGACGTGTCGCGCTCCTCGAAGTGCATGCTGGCGTTGCGGATGTCGCCGGGCCACGGGTCCCAGTCCGGGTGGTCCTCGGGGACGGCGGAGGTGATGTCGCGGATGGTCGCCCGCAGCTCCACGGTTGCCGAGCCATCGCGGGCCGACGTCGTCGCGGCGAAGGTCGGCCCGACGTACCAGACCCGGGCGTCCTCGGGCTCCACCACGAGGGTGAGCGTGGCGGAGCCCGTGCCGGTGTCGTCGTCGACGACGGTGAACTCGAGCTCGTAGGTGCCGGGGGCGATGTCGGTGTAGATGCCCGATACCGGGTCGGGGCGCTGGACGAGTGACCACGTGCACCGGTGGTGGTACTCGCTGGCGGTGTCGACGACGCAGTTGTCGTCGTCGCGGAGCTCGAGCCAGCCGATCAGATCGCCGTCGGCGAACGTCACGGACATCTCGAGCGTGTCGGGGATCACGTCGTACACCTCGACGGTCGCGATCACCGGATCGTACGACCCGGTGGACGGATCGCCCCCGAACGGGTCGCTGTACTGGGTGGTGAGGTGTTCGACGTCGAGCGTGACGACCGGGTCGACGTTGTGGACCCTCACCAACTGCGAACCGGTCCCGATGCCGGTGTCGTCGTCGATGACGGTCACGTGGATCGTGTGGTCACCGTACGGCTGACCGGTGGGGTCGTCGTCGGCGTACACGTGGGTGACCTCGACGAACTGGTCGGTTCCCGTCGACACCTCGACCGGTGGCGTGTCGCAGGTCGGGTGCTCGTGGCAGAAGTCGATCTCGACGTCGAACGTGTCGAGGACGCCCGGATCGTGCCACTCGATGAGGTACGTGACCGGGATTCCTTCGTCGATGCGCTCATCGACGCCGAGCAGCGGCGTGATCGTGATGTCCGAGGGCGCGACGTTCACGACGGTGATCGGTTGGAACACCAGCCGGGTGCCGCGGTCGTCGTCGCGGACGAGCACCCGGATCCGGTACGGATCCTCGGGTGTGCCGGTCGGGTCGTCGTCGAGGTAGGTGTGCGACGCGGTCGCCTCCCAGGTCGGCACGCCGTCGTGCCAGTCGGTCTGCGGGAGGGGCACCGGGTCGGGCAACGCGCCGGGTGAGCCGTCGCCGAACCCGATCGAGACGAGGTGCTCGTCGAGGATGCCGGGGTCGGTCCACCGCACCGTGATGTCGAACTCCTCGCCCTCGTCCACCCGGTCGGGTGCGTCGATGTGGACGATCGTCGGGCGGACGTTGCGGACCGTGACCGTGGTCGTGGCCGTCCCACCGTCCTCGCCGAGGTCGGTGGCCCGGATCGTGTACGTCGCGCGCGACCGCTCGGACGGCAGGTCATCGCGGTAGACGTGCGTGGCGGTGCGCGACCGGGCTCCGGCGGGGATCGTGACCTCGGTGGGCGGGTGGTCGATCGTCGGGTCGCCCCAGTCGATCGCCACGGTGCGGGCGACGTCGAGGTCCCGGTCGAACTCGACGGTCGCCGTCACCTCGTCGCCCTCGGCGATCGACCGTGGGGCGACCGACACGCCGATGACCGGAGTCGCCTCTGCGGCGAGGAACTCGACGAGTCCGTCGTCGATGCCGGTGCACTCCGTGTCGGGCTCACTGCCACTCGTGAGCAGCGTCCAGATCTGCCCGAGGAGGTCGTCCCCGAAGGGGTCGAGTGCGTCGAAGTCGATGTCGACCCCGACGCTGTACGGCTCGCCGAACACGTTCCCGCTGAGGGCGGCTGCGAAGCTGGCCCCACCGACGAGTGACAGGTTGGCGTTCAGCTCGGCACACTCGACGGTGAACGGCACTCCGCTCCTGGCGAAGCCGATCACCTGGTCGATCGCCTGGTCGGTCAGCCCGGCGAGGTGCGACACCTCGTCGACGGCCGTTCGCGCGAGCGCGCGGATCCAGTTCTGGACGTCGTCGATGGTGCAGGGACCATCGAGGATCTCGGCTGCATAGAACGCCTCGTAGACGAACCGCAGCGATGCGCAGGCGGAGACTTCCCCGATGAAGGGCAGGGTGACTCCGGTGTTGAGGAACTGATCGAGGTTCGGCCCACTCCCCACGGCCACCTCCACGAGGGGGAGGATCCGGTCCCGGACGAACTCCAGCGTCTCGGCAACCCCCAGCGGGAGCTCGACGTCGAGCTGGGCATTCGCGACCAGCGGGAGGTCGATCAGCAGTTCGGCGAGTCCGATCTCCTCGAGCCCGGCGAACGTGTCGAACCACCCGGCGAGGAACTCGCCGGCCTCGTCGATCGATTCGAGCAGTGGCGCGACCTGTGTCTCGGCGACCGGACCGAAGTCGGGGTCGGCCCCGAACCCGCCCGGTGCGGTGAGCAGGATGCGCAGGTCCATGCCGGGGTCGATGCCGCCGGCGAACAGCTCCTGCAGCCCATGGGCGCCGAGGCCTCCACTGAGCTCGAACAGCGCGCCGTAGCCGAGGACCTGGACGCGGCCGGCGGCGTCGAACTGGAACGGGGTCGCCTTGATCCGCACGCTGCCGTCGGCCCATGGCGGGGCACCCGGGCCGATCTGGATGCGGCCGGAGAGGTCGAGCAGCAGGTCCGGCACCAATCCCTCGACCGTCGCCCGGAGGACGAAGAACGAATCGTCGAGCCTCAGCACGGGGATGTCGGGGTCGTCGGTGACCGCACCCGGGATCGCCACCTCGAAACCTGCGAGCTCACCCTCGACGCGGATGCCGGTCGGCGACAGCTCGATGTCGACCCGGGCGACGCAGCCGTCGCCGCGACGTTCGAGGCAGGTCCCTTCGGGCGCCCCTTCGCGGGTGAGCTGCCCGTCAGGACCGCACTTCACGTCGTACTCCGTCGGTGGCGCGATGCCGGGTCCCATGAAGAGCTCGGCGGTCAACGCGACGCCCTGGTTGATGCAGAGCGAGGGGACGTTCTCGAGACCGACCGAGAGGAACAGGTCGCGCAGCGCCATCTCTGGGAGGTGGTCGTCGAGGAGCTTCTCGATCTCGGCCTTGGCATCGGAGTCGGGGACGAGCGTGTCGTACAGGATCATCAGCTCGTCGGTGCCGATGCCCTGCGGGAGCGCCACCCAGAACCCGCTGAACAACGGTCGCACGATGGGTGGCGGTGGCGGCGGTGGTGTCACGGCCACGCCGCCCTTGATCCCGCCTGACACGCTGTAGCCCAGCACGCTGACGGCGCCCTGGCCACCGATCTCGATCGTGAGCGCCCGTTCGGCGATGATGAACCCGAGTGTCAGCTCGCCGGTGAGCTGGCTGATCTCGATGGCATCGAACCCGAGCGGCGACCATCCGCGCGGCCGCTCCCCGTCGTGGTTGAGCGAGTCGAATCCCAGCGTGAGCGTGCCGCTGATGCTGGTGACGTCGACGTCGATCGACCCCTCGATCCTGAGCTCCAATAGATCGACGCAGAAGTCGGCGCGGCGACCGAGCGAGTTCTCGGCGGGGTCGTCGTCGCGGACGGTCATCGTGCGGAGTGCCCCACCCCGAGGGCAGACATGGCTCTCGTCGGTGATCTCCTCCGCCACCTCGAGTTCCACGATGTCCTTCATCAGCTCGGCGAGCTCGGCATCGACGCCTTGCAACGAACGCACCACGAGTGCCCCCGCGAGCTCGAAGCTGACGCCGCCGGGGCCGAGTTCCAGGCTGAACGACACCGACGCCCGCTCGAGGAAGTCGGGGAGCTTCTCGGGGTCGGCGATGAGGCCCAACCCGACCGACGCGGACCAGTCGCTCTCGAACTCGATCGGCACGCTGCCGAACAGCTGCACGCGATCCTGCGCGCCCAACTCGGATGCGAAGTCGGCGAGCGCGCCCGGCATTTTCACCGCGCCGAGCAGGCTGACACCGGTTCCGAGTGATCGTTCCTCCGGCCGGCCGCCCTCGACGACGAGGGGCGCGAACCACCCACGGGCCGTCGCCGAGAGATCCAGCGGGTCGACGGCGTCGTCGCCAACGAGCGAGAACAGGAACCCGAAGTTGCTGTCCTCGGACACGAGGACGACGTCCTGGTCGGGATCGAGATCGATCGGGAGCAGGTCCGAGAGCGTGACCTTGCCACTCGGGCGCATGCCGACGATGAACGCCGGGTCGCCGGAGTCGGGCAACGAGACGTGGGCGAGCGCGCTGAACTGGAGGGGGTTGTCGCTGAACAGCTCGAACTCGACGTTCATGACGGCGTCCACGTAGATGCCCCGTGCGGAACCCGGGTCGCCCTGCGGTGGGTCGGCGAACACCACCTCGACGGCCAGCTCGCTGCCCGTCGTGAGCGCAACGTCGCCGAGCCCGACGGGCACTTGGTTGCGGAGGTCCTGAGATGCGAACGGTGCGAGCGCTTGGTCGACGGTGAGGTCCTCGGCGAGTCCGATCGAGAACCTCGCCCTCGTGGTCGATAGATCCAGTCGAACGGCGAGCGCGATCGTGTCGGGCGGTTCGCCGAGTCGGAACGTGCCGCCGATCGAGGCGTCGACCTCGGGGTCGCCGGGGCCACCGTCGGACTCGATCGTCACCTCGACGAACAGCTCGTCGACGGTCAGCCACGAGATGCCGAACGGCTCCTCCCACGACCCGCCGAGCTCACCGCGGAGGGTGATCTTCCAGCCGTCGTCGCCGACGGTCTCGAACGTGGCCGACAGCCCGATCACGAGGCCCTCGAGCCCTTCGACGGCGTCGAACCTGATGTCGTCGATCGACACGCCGATGGTGAGCCCGCCGGGTGTGTCGCCGTCGCCGGCGGTGTACGCGAGGCGGAACCGCCACTCGCCGGTGTCCGGGAACGCGAGCCAGTCGGCCAGTTCGGGCGCCGTACCGAGCTGGGCGAGGGTCGCCTCGAGCTCGAACGACGGGATCTCGACGCCCGTCGGGTCGTTCACGAGGTCGGGGAGCGAGAACCCGAGCGAGCCGCGGAGGCCGAGCGAGTCGGGCACGTCGATGCCGAGGGCCTCGAAGAACGGGTCGAGACCGTCGAGCGGGACGTCGAGCGCCATCTCCAGCGCGCCGGTGGCGACGAGGACGCCATCGCTCCCGTCGGCACTCATCGGCGTCAGGCTCTGGGTCTGGATCCCGCCGTCGCCGTCGTTGTCGCCGCCGTCCTGGTCGGGGCCGGGGATGTCGGGATCGATCTCGGAGATGAGGGCGCGGGCGCGGTCACCGAGTCGGGTCGTGTCGAACGTCCCGCCTGCGGGCTCGCTGAACGTGTGCAGGAACCGCACCGCCGGGAGCTCGAGGTCCCCGGCGAGCGTGCCGTCCGCGATCGGGAGGATGCGGGCGAGCGTGATGCAGCCGCAGTGCTCGGCGTCGCCGTCGGGTGGCGGGTCGTCGACCACCAGACCCCCGAGGTAGGTCGGGGCGAACGCGGATCCGTCGACGCCGAGCACGAAGCGGACCCGCACGTCGTCGAACACGCCGCCGAGCCGGCCGAAGGCACCGAACACCGGGCCGTTGTCCTGTTCGGTGGTCATGTCGATCGACAGCTCCAGCTCCTCGACCGTCACGTCGTCGAGGCCGAGCAGTGTCTTCAACCGCTCGTCGTCGGTGGCCGGTTCGGCGCCCAGCAACCCGATCAACTCGGCGACGACGATCGTTCCGTCGAGGGTGGCGACGCCACGGGTCGTGGTCGGGTCGTCGGTGATCTCGATCGAGAGTCGCGGCGCGGGGTCGACGATCGTGAGGTCGGCCTCGAACGAGGCGGTGAACTGGTGGTTGGCGGGGTTCTCGTCCTCGTAGTCGATCTTCAGGGACACGTCGTCGAGCGGGAGCCAGGTCCATCCGAACGGCGCGTCGAAGTCCTCGACCGCCGCGCTCATCGAGAGCTTCCGGCCGGGACCGGTCTGGTCGAGATCGATGTCGTACTCGACGGTGTTGGTGACGCCGCCCGTCTCGACGTCGAAGGTCCCCGACACCTCGGCGACCGCGACGAGCACCCCGGTGTCGTTCCGCTCGAGTCGCAGTCGGAGCTTCGGGATCTCGTCGACGCCGAGCGCTTCGGCACCCTTGCGC
>SKSP01000369.1 GCA_007122945.1 Ilumatobacteraceae bacterium
CTCCCTCAGCTCCCTCAGCTCCCTCAGCGGTCCTGGAGCCGCTGCTCCGCCCGCTCCACCAGGGTCGCCGACGCCTGCGGGTCGAGCGGGCGCAGCGTGTGCACGTCGACCTCCACCTCACCCGTGGTGGGCTGGTGGCCGGCGATGTCGCCGAGGAACACGACCTCGGTCAGGTCGGTCGTGCCGGCCAGGTTGCGCAGCGTCGCCGCCACCTCCTCGACCGGACGACCGTTGGCGCGCACGCGCAGCGTCGCCGCCGCTGATTCCTGCGACAGGTTGCGGACCTGGGCCATCGCCGTGTTCGGGAAGTGCAGCGTGCTGCGCTCGTCGCGCACCCGGGTGCTGAACAGACCGACGTGGTCGACCACGGCGCGAACCGGCTCGGACCAACCGGCGTCGAACTCGACCTCGTCGCCGACCCCGTAGCGGTCCTCGAAGTGGACGAGCAGGCCGGTGAGGTAGTCGTTGACCTTGTGCTGGCCGCCGATCGCCACGGCCGCCCCGAGGAACCCGGCGCTCGACAGGAACAGGGCCGCATCGATCTCGAGCACGTGGAAGATCGTGATGACGGTGATCAGCCACACGACGAGCGACACGACGTGGTTGACCATGCGCGACGCCGCGTCGATGCGTTGCTTGCGGCGCTGCTCGACGACCTCGGTCGGCTCGAGGCCGACCCGGCGGGCCCGCGTCCGCCACAGCCGCGACGGCTGTACCAGGCTGCGATCGGCCACGCGCCGGACCACGCGCCGCACCACCACCGCGCTCAGCCGCGTGAGCACGACGGCACCGACGACGAACGCCATGAGGACGAACGGTGCCGACACGAAGCGCCCGTCGGGCAGTTCGGCCGCGCCCAGCGCGATGACGGGGGCCGCGAGGACGGGGGCGATGGTCACTCTGGCAGTCTGGACCACGATCCCCGAAGATGACGATCGCGTGACGATTCTGCCGTGTGTCACTCGTCACCGACTCGGGTCGCGCGAGCGGGCGGACTCAGTCCGGATCGAGCGGCACCACCAGGTCGACCACGGTGCCGTGCGTCGCTCCCGGCGCATCGAGGCCCGCCAGCGCCAGGTCGTCGGCGGTGGCCGGCCGCATCTCGATCGACCCGTTCAGCTCGGTCGTGACGAGGGTGCGGACGATCGACAGCCCGAGGCTGGTCGCGTCGGCGACGTCGAAACCGGGCTCCACCCCGCGACCGTCGTCGACGACCTTGATGGCGATACGCACCTCGTCGTTGTCGAGGTGGACGACGACTCCCCCGCCACCGCTCCCCTCGGGGAACCCGTGGTCGACGGCGTTCTGCAACAGCTCGGTCAGCACCACCGACAACGGCGTCGCGGTGTTCGCGGGGACGCGCCCGCCGTCGCCACGCACCGTGAACCGCACCGGCCGGTCGGGCGACTGCAGACCCTCCTCGGCGAGCCGGAGCAACGGCCGGACGATCTCGATGAACGTGACGTCGTCGCCGGGCTCGCGCGACAGCGACTCGTGGACGAGGGCGATCGTGCGGATGCGACGCACGGACTCCGACACCGCCGCTTTCGCCTCGGGGTTCTCGAGTCGGCGGGCCTGGAGCCGCAACAACGACGAGATGGTCTGCAGGTTGTTCTTCACCCGGTGGTGGATCTCGCGGATCGTGGCGTCCTTGCTCAACAGCAGCCGGTCGCGCTTGCGCAACTCGGTGATGTCGCGCACGAGCAACACCCCACCGGAGATCTCACCGGGACCGACCGCGGGATCGCCGTCGATGATCGGCACGCACCGGCACAGCAACGTCACCTCGCCCTGCTCGAACTCCTCGATCACCGGCACCCGCCGCTCGAACGCCTGACGGACGGGACCGTCGTGGAAGCCGAGCTCGGCCAGCCGCATCCCGAGTGGGCTCGACTGGATCCCGACGCGGTGCAGCGCCGAGTTGGCGTTCGGCGAGACGTAGCGCAAGCGGGCATCACCGTCGAGGAGCAGGACCCCGTCGCCGACGCGAGGGGCCGCGCTCGAATCGCCGACCCGGCTCGGGAACGGGAACGACCCGACCGCGATCATCGCGGCGAACCGCTCGAAGATCGAGTGGTACGTGCGCTCGAGCTCACCGAGACGACGCCCAGCCCGCTCGATCCACTCCTTGGTGAGCACCCCGATGCAACGGTCACCGTGGCGGACCGGGATGGCGAGCATGCGGGTCTGGTCGGGAAGATCCTCGACCTGGACGTCACCCTCGACGATCATCCCGCTGTCCGCCGCACGGGAGAGCATCGGCCGCTCGGTGTCGTTCGCCCACGACCCCACCCAGTCGGTCTGGTAGATCGTCTGCCCGGTGGCCGGCCGGATCTGACCGACCGTCACCCAGCGACCGTCCGGGGTCGGCAGGTACAGCAGCAGGTCGGAGAAGCAGAAGTCCGCGAGCATCCCCCACTCGGTCACCAGTCGGTTGAGGTGCGAGATCTGGTCCCGACCGAGGTCGGTGTGCTCGCGTGCGAGTTCGGAGAGCGAGGCCATCGCCCGAGACAGTACCCAAGCACTCCCCCGACGACCCTCGACACCGCAACGTGACCCACCACGGGCCGACCGCGCGTCGGGGTACCGTTCCCCCGTGGAACTGACCGTGGCCGCCGTGCAGATGTCGATGACCGACGACCCCGACGTCAACGTGGCCACCGCCGAGCGACTCGTCCGCGACGCAGCCGGACGCGGCGCCCGGCTCGTCCTCGTCCCCGAGCTGTTCGAGGGTCCGTACTTCTGCAAGGACCAGCTGCCCGAGCACCTCGCGCTCGCCCACCCGGTCGAGGGACACCCGACGGTCGAGCACTTCCGATCGGTCGCCGCCGAGCTCGACGTGGTGCTACCGCTCAGCATCTACGAGCGGGCCGGCAACGCCCGCTTCAACACGGTCGTGATGGTCGATGCCGACGGGTCGGTGCTCGGCACCTACCGCAAGAGCCACATCCCCGACGGTCCGGGCTACACCGAGAAGTACTACTTCAGCCCCGGCGACACCGGCTTCCGGGTGTGGCCCACGCGCCACGGCGTGATCGGCGTCGGGATCTGCTGGGACCAGTGGTTCCCCGAGTCCGCCCGGGCGATGGCACTGCTGGGCGCCGAGGTGCTGTGCTACCCGACGGCGATCGGCAGCGAGCCGCCCGACCCGACGTGGGACTCGAGCGGTCACTGGCAACGCGTGATGCAGGGCCACGCCGGCGCCAACCTCGTGCCGCTCGTCGCGTCGAACCGGTTCGGCCACGAGGTCGGTCGCACGACCGAGATCACGTTCTACGGCTCGTCGTTCATCGCCGACCCGACTGGGGCGAAGGTGGCCGAGGCACCCCGTGACGACGAAGCGGTGCTCACCGCCACGTTCGACCTCGCGGCGCTCGACACGCAGCGCGCGGCGTGGGGCCTGTTCCGCGACCGGCGCCCCGACCTGTACGGCCCGCTGCTCACGCTCGACGGCACGTCGAACCCGCGATGAGCGACGGAACGCCGAGCGGCGTCGGGCGGATGCCCGCCGAGCACGCCGCCCACGAGCGCACGGTGATGTGCTGGCCGACCCGCGCCGACCTCTACGGCGACCTGATCGACGCGGCGTGCGACGCACACGCGGCGGTCGCCCGCACGATCGCCGCGTACGAGCCGGTGACGCTGATCGCCCGGCCCGGGCACGTCGAGCGGGCCACCGCGGCCTGCGGCGCCGGGACCGACGCGAACATCGACGCGAACATCGACGCGGACACCGACACGGACACCGACGCGGGCATCGACGTGGTCGGCATCCCGATCGACGACTCGTGGTTCCGCGACACCGGGCCGATCTACGTGCTCGACCCCGCCACCGGTCGCCGCACCGCGACCGACTGGGTGTTCAACGGTTGGGGTGGCAAGTACCTCCCGTTCGACGACGACGCAGCCGTCGCGCGCCGTTGGGCCGAGCACGCGGGCCACGACGTGCGGTCGGTACCGATGGTGCTCGAGGGCGGATCGATCGCCGTCGACGGCGACGGCACGCTCGTGACCACCGCCCAGTGCCTGCTCCACCCGAACCGCAACACGAGTCTGACGCGGACCGAGATCGAGGTCACCCTGTGCGCCGAGCTCGGGGCGACGGTCGTCCACTGGCTGCCGTTCGGCCTCGCCGACGACGCCGACACCGACGGGCACGTCGACAACGTCGCCGCGTTCGCCGAGTCGGGGGTGCTGCTCGTCCAGGGCTGCGACGACCCGGCCGAGCCCGATCACGATCGGCTCGAGGCGAACCGGCGCTGGATCGACGGTGCGCCCGATGCGACCGGCCGGCCGATCGAGGTCGTCGAGGTGCCGATCCTGCCGTTCACCGACATCGGCGGTCGCCGCGTCCCCGTGCCGTACCTCAACTTCTACGTCGGCAACGGGTTCGTGGTGGTGCCCGTCTGCGGGCACCCCGCCGACGACGACATGTGCGGGATCATCGCCCGGCAGTTCCCCGAACGCGACGTCGTGGCGCTCGACGTCGGCGCCGTGCTGGCGTACGGCGGTGGCGGGATCCACTGCATCACCCAGCAGGTGCCGGCGCTGCCCTGACCGACGCCCACCACGTTGCGTGGCGCTCGGTCACGGCGGGTCGTCGACCGCGGCGGTGACCATGCTCACGAACAAGTCGCCGTGGTGGTACGTCCCGACGGGGCTGCCGTCCTCGACGCGCATGCGATCAGCGACCGAGCAGAACACGCCGACGACGCCGCGCCGCGGATCGGCCCACGGCAGGATCAAGCCGGCGCCGCCGTGCATCAGCGAACCGTCGGGGGGCAGCGGCCAGCCAAGGGTCGGTTCGGAGTTGCCCACCATCCATCCGAGTCCCATCGACGCCGATCGCAGCGTGTGTTCGAAGAACTTCGACGGGACCCCGGGGAGCTGGTCGGTGGTCATGCGCTCGACCGACGACGGGTGCAGGATCCGCCCGCCGATGCTGGTGCCGCGGTCGAGGAACAGCTGCATGAACGTCGCCAGATCGCGGGCGGTGGAGAACGCGCCGCCGGCACCACCGAGCATGCCTCGACCGCGGGCCGAGTGCAGGAACGCTGCACCGGGGTCGCCGGTGACGTCGTGGCGCACGAGGCGATCGGCCCTGTCGTCGGGCAGGCCGAACGACGTGTCGTCCATCCCGAGCGGGTCGAAGATGCGGTCGCGGGCCAGCTCGTCGAGCGACCGCCCCGAGGCCCGGCGGACGATCTCACCGAGCAGGAGGTAGTTGACGGAGCAGTAGCGCATCACCTCGCCGACCGCGTGCGCAACGGGCCACACGTAGGCCAGCTCGAGCAGGAGGTGCTCGACGGGGTGTCGACCCGGGGCGGCGTTCGCGGCGCTGCCCATCATGTGAGGGAGCAAACGGCTGAGGACGACGGGGAGGTCGTCGTCGTCGATGCCCGACGTGTGGGTGATCAGGTGGTGCACGAGCACCTCGTCCTTGCGGGCGCCGACGAACTCGGGGAGGTAGTCCTGCACCGGCCGGGCCAATCCGACCAGTCCGTCTTCCGCGAGCTGCATGATCAGCGTCGCGGTGATCGGCTTCGATTGCGAGAAGATCGGGAAGATCGCATCGACCGTCAGGGGTTCCGCCGTGGACTCCGGCCCGTCCACGCCGAACGCCTCGTGCAGAGCGATCACGCCGTTGCGGGCGACGAGGAGCACGAGGGTCCGGTGGACGTCACGCTCCGTGACCCACTCCTCGGCCCGTTGCCGCACGAGCGCCAATCGGTCCGGATGGAAGCCGGCCTCCTCGGGCCCGCCTTCTCGAAGTGTCGGCATCACCGATCAGTCTCGCGCAACGGCCGGATGCGCCCGTGCGAACCGCCCCTGCCCGTGCCGTCCCGCCACGCCGACACCTCGGGACAGCAACTAGCCTGCAGCCATGACCGATCTCGCCCGGCCCACCGCACGCGCCACGTTCACGTCGTTCGACGAGTCGACCGCCGAGGACTGGGCACTCATCAGCGAGCAGCTGCAGGTGACCCAGAGCCACGTGGCCGACAACCTGATCGCACAGCTGAAGATGCTGCGCAACGACCACGGCGGATTCCCGGTCGATCGACTCGAGCACTCGTTGCAGACGGCGACCCGCGCGCAGCGCGACGGCCGTGACGACGAGTACGTCGTGTGCGCCCTGCTCCACGACATCGGCGACAACCTGGCGCCCTACAACCATCCCGACATCGCGGCCGGGATCGTCAAGCCGTTCGTGTCGGAGGCCAACCACTGGATGGTCGCCCACCACGGGATCTTCCAGGGCTACTACTTCTGGCATCACCTCGGCTGGGATCGCAACGCACGCGACGAGTACCGCGACTCCCCGTACTTCGAGTACACCGAGGAGTTCTGCGCCAAGTACGACCAGGTCGCGTTCGACCCGGACTACCGCAGCGAACCGCTCGAGCACTTCGAGCCGCTGATCCGCGCCACCTTCTGAGACCGGCTCACGTGACGACTCGGGCGATCGTCATCCGCACCGCCCGGCGACCACGTTCGACGATCGACGGGTCGCGGTCCAGCGTGGCGAGGTAGTTCGCCAGCTCCAACGGCGCGTACAGCTCGAACGCGAGTTGGGCCGCATCGACCGTCGGTCCGAGATCACCGCGCTCGATCGCCACCGTCGCCTGCTGCTCGAGCAGGCCGACCCACCGGTGCTGCCCGACGACGACGGCGTCGTGCATCGGCCCGTCCACCGCGTCCAGCTCGGCCAGCAGGTGGGCGAAGAAGCACCCGCCGGGGAACACACCCCGCTCGAGGTACGACAGGTAGGCCTCGCACAGCGCCTCCAAGCGGGCGATGCCCTCGGGGGCCGACACGGCGGGGGTGAGCACCTCCCGCTCGAACACCGCCGCCGCGGCCTCGATCGTCTCGTGCTGGAGCCGCTGCTTGGAGCGGAAGTGGGCGAACACGCCGCTCTTGCTGATGCCCAGCTCGCGGGCCAGCCGTCCGATCGTCAGACTCCCGATCCCCTCGATCGACGCCAACCGCATCGACGCGTCGAGGATCACGGTGTGGGTCTGCTCGCCGTCCGAGCGGCGGCGGGGTACGTCCGTCGGCACGGTTGACAATCTAGCACGATCGTGCGATCTTCAGAGTGTGCACGATCGTGCTATCTCGTCGGAGAACGGACGACGACGAACGAAGAGACGATGAACGAAGAGACGACGAAGGAGACGACATGCGAGACGACATGCGAGACGACATCTCCGAACCCACCGCGGGCGTGGCCGTGCGGACGTGGGCACCGGGCGTCCCGGTGCTGCTCGTCCACGGCTCGCTGGCGACCGGTTCGGAGGAGTGGGCGGCGCAGGAACCGCTCGCGGAGGCGGGCTACCGACTGCTCGTGCCCGACCGGCGCGGGTACGGCCGGAGCCCGTCCCTACCGGGGGAGGACTTCGAGCGCGACGCGGACGACCTCGTCGACCTGCTCGACTCGATCGGCACGATCGGGGACGCGGCCGGCGCCCACCTGGTCGGCCACTCCTACGGTGGGCTCGGCGCGCTGCTGGCGGCGGCCCGCCGGCCGGCGGCGACGCGCTCGCTCGCACTCCTCGAACCGCCTGCGTTCTCCCTGGCGCAGGACGACCCCTCGGCGCGGGCGCTCGTGACCGGCCTGCGCAGCATGTGGGACGGGGGCGGCGCGGACGACGACCTGGAGTGGGCCGTCGGCTTCCTGGGCGCCGTCGGGACCGACCCGGACACCCTTCCTCCCGGTGTGCTCGACGAGATCGCACCGCTCGTCCCGGTGCTCCGCCACGGCCACCCGCCGTGGGACGCCGACCTCCCGCTCCGCGAACTCGCGTCGGCCAGCTTTCCCACGCTCGTCGTCAGCGGCGGCCACCACCCCGGGTTCGACGCCGTCTGCGACGCGTTGGCGGCCGAGATCGGAGCGGATCGGCTCGTCGTGGAGGGCGCGGGCCACGAGATCCAGTTCACCGGCGAGCCGATCAACCGGGCACTCGTCGATCTCTGGCGTCGGGCCGACTCCGGATCGGTGCCCGCTTCCTGACGGGTCCCGTACCGGGTCAGGTGACGGCTGCGAACACCGCCTTCAGGTAGCTGCCGTGTTCGAAGCCGACGGGGTGGTCGACCGCGTGGCCCGTCCGGCGGATCTCGCGCAGACGGACCCCACCCTGCGAGGCGGCGTCGTGGACGATCGTGAAGAAGTCCTCGTCGGTGATGCGGCTCGAGCACGACGCCTGGACGAGGTGCCCGCCGGGGGCGACCACACGCACGGCGGCCTGGGTCAACCGGAAGTACGCCCGACGGGCGGCCGGCACCCCGGCGGCGTCGTTGGCGAACGACGGTGGATCGACCACGACGAGGTCGTACCGCTCGTCGCGCCGGGCGAGGTCCCGGAGCACGTCGAACGCGTCGCCGACCGTGGTGCGGACCTCGCAGGCCCGGACGGCACCGATGTGGCGGTTGTGGTCGAGGTTCCGCTCGGCCGTGCGCAGCGCGGGTTCGCTCGCGTCGACGAGGTGGACCGATCGGGCGCCGCCCGCCGCGGCCGAGACCGAGAACCCGCCCGTGTTGGCGAACACGTCGAGCACCGAGCAGCCGGCTGCCATCCCCCGGACGAGGCCGCGGTTGTCGCGCTGGTCGAGGAAGTGTCCGGTCTTGTGCCCGTGCACGACGTCCGCCTCGAACGTCAGCCCGCGCTCGCGGAAGCGAACGGGACCCTCGGGTGGCGAGCCGAGGAGGGTGACGCCGTCGTGGAGACCGTCGCGTGCCGGCACCGAACGGGCCAACCGCAGCACGATCCGATCGGGAGTGGTCACCGCCACGAGCGCATCGAGCACCGAGCGCAGGTGCGGCCACCAGATCGCCGAGTACAGCTTGACGACGGTGGTCCCGGCATAGCGATCGACCACGAGCCCTCCCAGCCCGTCGTTCTCGCCGTGGACGACGCGGTACCCGGTCGTGTCGGGGTCGGTCGCCAACGGTCCGCGGCGCTCCATCGCCGCGGCGATGCGTCCCGCCCACCACGAGCCGTCGATCGGCGTCGGGGTTCCGACGTGGAGGATCTTGATGCGGATGGGCGACTCGGGGTCCCACAGTCCGATCGCCGCGAACCGGCGGTCGTCGTCGAACACCACGGCGAGGTCGCCGGGTGCGGCACCGTCGTCCTTGGCCGACGTGATCGAACCGTCGAAGACCCACGGACTGCCGCCGCGGACCTGGCGCAGTGCGTCCTTCGTCACGCGGACGGCCACCCGACGCCCGGAGGGTCCCGGGAGCCCCGCGACCGCCGGATGGACGGTGTCGGCGCGGTCGCTCACGTGTCGTCCGAACGGAAGTGGTCGGCGAGCGCGAGCAGATCGGCGACGTCGTTGATGTCGCGGTCGAGCGCCGGCGCGGTCAACACGATCGAGGTCTGCTCGGCGAGCTCGGCTCGGCGTTCGGCCTCCCGGTTGGCGACGACGGCCACGTCGTGGAACCGGGCGGCGATCTCGGCGAGCACCCCACCCGTCACGTCGGGGTCGGCGTCGAGCCGGACGGCGACCTCGTCGGCGAGGTCCGACTCGACGGCACCGGCCAGCGCCCGGGCGCTGGTGGCGGCGGCCGGGCGTGTGAACGCCGAGGGGAGCACCCGGTTGGCGATGATCGCGCCGAGGTGGTAGTCCCGTCGACCGAGCTCTCGCGCCAGGTACGCGGCCTCGTGCGTCGGCGCGGCCTCGAGCGTCGAGACGACGACGAACGCGGTGCGATGGTCGCCGAGGAGCTGTTCGACCTCCTCGGCGTGACGCACGAACCCGGACTCCATCGCCTGGAACAGCACGAAGAACTCGGCGATGTCCTGGAGGAATCGCGAGCCGAGCACCCGATCGGCCACCTGGTAGAACGGTTTCGACGCGGCGGTGAACAGCCGCGACCGGTACGGCACGGTGAGCCACCGCAACAGGCGCGAGCCGAAGAAGTCCTTCATTCGCCCGGGGGCGTCGAGCACGTCGAGCGCGTTGCGCGACGGGGGCGTGTCCACCACGATGAGGTCGTACTCACCCGAGGAGTGGAGCTCGTGGAGCTGCTCCATCGCGAGGTAGTCGTGGCTGTGGACGAAGCGGCTCGTGATGTTCTGGTAGAGGGGGTTGCCGAGCACGGCCTCGCGGACCTCGGCGTCGGGGGCGTGCCGGCGGATCAGCTCGTCCCACCCGGCCTTCGTGTCGAGCATCGCCGCCCACAACTCACCGTGGGGCGTGATGCCGGCCTCGACGAACGCCTCGTCGGGGACCCGGATGGCGACGTTGCCGAGGGCGCCGATCCCGAGCGCGTCGGCGAGCCGGCGAGCGGGATCGACGGTGATGACGAGCACGCGGCCGCCGATGTGCGTCGCCGCGTTGGCGGCGAGCGCAGCGGCGACGGTGGTCTTGCCCACGCCGCCCGACCCGGCCACGAGGATCATCTCGCGCGATGCCAGCAGCGCGTCGACCGGGGCGGCGGGCGTGTCCGATCGGCCGGCCATCACCCGACGCTCCCGTCCGGCCGGTGCCCGTGCGGGTCGTGCCCGTGCGGGTCGTGCCCGTGCGGGTCGTGCCCGTGCGGGTCGTGATGGTCGAGGTCGATCTCGGCGGCGAGCGCATCGCCGACGAGCTTCACCACCCGTCGGCCGGCGGCACGGGTGAACAACTCGGGGACGTAGAGCACGTCGGTCCCGTCGGCGAGCCCGCCGCGGAGTCGGTCGAGGTGCCCGGCGCCGACGCGGCGGCGCGCCTCGGTCGTGCGGGCGGCGTCGACCACGATCGTGACGGCGGCCCCGGCGGCCTCGACGAGCAGGTCCTCGACCTCGTCGAGACGGTCGACGACCTCGCTCTGTCGCCGGTCGAACAGCGCCGGCAGGACCCGGTTGGCGACGACCGTCGAGGCGCGCACCCCCGTCTCGTCGACGAGGCGAGCGAGCAGGTCGAGCGTCTCGGTGACCGGCATCTCCTCGGCGGTCGTCGTCACCACCACGCCGGTGCGATGAGGGTCGGTGAGGATGTCGAGCATCCACTCGGTCTGATCCCGGACGAGCCCCACCTGGACGAGATCGCTGATGACCTTGGGGGCGCCGATCTGGGCGACGATGTGACCGCTCGCCTCGGCATCGACCACCACGAGGTCGTAGTGCCGTTCACGCACTTCGTAACACAGCTTGCCGACGGCGAGGATCTCCTTGACGCCCGGCGCCGCGTCGGCGACGAAGTCGAACGTGCGGGCGAGCGGCCCGATCCGGCCGAGGAACGGCACCTTCACGAACAGCCGGAGGTACTCGCGCAGCGCGTCCTCGGTGTTCATCGACATCGCGAACAACCCGGGCTCGACCTCGCGGGGCTCGAACTCGAGCGGCCCCGTGTCGAACGCCGCGGCGAGGGCGTCCTTGGCGTCCATCTCGCAGACGAGGACGCGCTTGCCCGAGCGAGCGGCCAGGTGGCCGAGCGCGGCCGCGACGGTGGTCTTGCCGACCCCGCCCTTGCCGGTCACGAACAACAGGTGCCGGTCGAGCAGGTGTCGCGGTGCGTCGGGCAGATCAGCCCCCGAAGCCGATGCGGCGGTCGCCCTCGGGCGCGCCCAGCTCGACGTAGGCGATCTTGGCGCTCGGGACGGCGATCCGCCGCCCTCGCTTGTCCGTGACCCACAGCACGTCGGACGCACCGCTCAATGCGGCCTCCACCCTCGGGACCAGATCGTCTCGCTCCTCGTCGGTCACCTCGACGGTGAGCTCGCGGGGGGCCTGGGTCACACCGATGCGCACGTCCACGCCGAGCACGGTATCGCCAAACCCGAACCGTCTGTCCAGATCGGCCGCATCGCGCCGATCGGCGCGGACGGTTCGCCCACCCGCCACCGATCCGTCCGCGGGGATCGACCGGATTCCGCCGGTCGGCGCGGACGGTACGACTCGGGGGTGGACGTCGGTCGCGACCTGACGGCACTGGTCGATGCGCGCCATCCCGCCACGTCCGCGTTGTCCCCCCGGTTCACCACCTCGACGGCATCGGTCCGATGCTCAGAGAACCTGATGTTCAGAGGCGGGACCAGTCGATGGCGGCGATCTCGGGGGTGTCGGCGATGAAGCGGATCGGGAGCTCGGCGCCCGGGGCCAGGCGTTCGAGCTTGCCGGCGGGGACCCGCACGAGCGCTTCTTTGACGAGCGTCGTCCCCGACGGACCCGGGTACTCGAACTCGACCCGGGCGATCGGGTCGTCGGCCTGCTCCGCGGGGACGTTCGCCACGACCTGGCCGGCCGTCTGACCGGTCAGCGACGCGGCCCGCAATCGGCCGGTGGTGGCGACGCCGTGGGCGACGATGTCGGCCGCACTGAACGTGGCGTCCACCTTGCGCCCCTGGAAGCTCGTCGGGCCGGCCATCGGGGTCGGGCCCGCGGGTGCACCCCCAGCTCGCCGCCCCGGGGTGAACACCTCGGCGTTGCCGAACGGCGAGTCGCGGCGTGGTGCGAACAGCCGGACCCCGACACCGAGCACGACCGCCACGATGCCGATCACGAACGCACCCGAACCGACGCGCGCACCGCCCATGCCGCTCGCGACCAGCAGGATGACACCGATCAGGACCAGCGCGCTCGCGACCATCCGGGCCATGGGCGCACGCTAGCCGGTGCCCCGGAGGCGAACGGTCGACGGATCGACCCGCGATTCGCACTCGCGTCGTGGCACGGAGCCGGTCACCTCGGCGGCACGACGGCTCCGGCACGGCGGCTCGAGCGTGCTTCGAGCGCGCTGTTGTGTGATCCGAGCATTGAACGACGCACCACGACGCACGAGCCCACTGCCGCGACCACGTCGTGCTCGGAGCGGGTGGGGCGGCGACGTCGGGGTTCGTGGGTGCGAACGTCGGGGCGTCCCGCTGGGCACGGGCAACGCCGGATCGGTGACGTCGGGGTCGGACGGTCGACCGCTGATCGCCCACGTGCAGCCGGGGAGCCCGAGCACCGTCGAACTGGTCGTGTGCGGCAACGTGCACTGCGCACCCACGCTGCGCACCGGACGCTGAGCGGGACCGGTCCGCCGACCCGGGTGTGCCGGTCAGACGGCCGTGGTGCAGAACGTGTCGCCGGCGGCGAGGCTCGACTCGGTGGTGATGCCGTCGAGCAGCTCGGCGCCGCCCTCGGCGTACAGCGCCGCGAGCATCCCGCGGACCATGCCGCGATCGACCGCGCAGATCACCGGGTGCTCGGTGGCGACGTCGCCGAACGGGCAGTGGTTGTTGATGATCCGGAGCTTGTCGTTGCGCGCCTCGGCGTGGGCGGCGAAGCCGTGCGCGCTGAGCGCGTCGGCCACCGACTGGATCGCCGAACGCAGCGAGCGCTGACCGGCGGCGAGGTCGCTGCCCGACATGCCGGCCGCCATCGCCCGACCGTATTCGGCGCCGACCTCCTCGGCCATCTGCTCGGCCTGGTCGGCGGGCAGCTTCGCGAGGGCGCGACCGAGCAACGACAGCACGAGGTCGTCACTGCGCACCGGGAAGTCGTTGACCGCGCCGCTCACCGCCACGTAGCGCTTGGACGGTCGCCCGGCGCGGGCGCTCTCGCCGGGCGCGCTGGTGGTGCGCCCGGTGCGGACCTCGAGGTAGCCGCCGGCGGCGAGCTTGTCCAGGTGGTGGCGGGCGACGTTCGGGTGCACACCGATCTCGGCGGCGACCGCAGCGGTCGTGACCCCGTCGGGTACGCCGTGATCGCGCACGAACAGGTAGACGCGCCGACGCGTCGGATCGCCGAACGCGTCGGTGATGGCCGACACCGTGGCGGTGAACGAGGCCCCGGATCCCATGGGGTGATCTTAGCCACGGCGGATGATTTCCACTGTTCAGGTAGTGCAAATAGGGCCCCCGGCCACCAAACTGGGCTCATGGCTGTGACCCACGATCTCGTCGTCGATGCCCTCCGCCCCGTCGAGGACCCCGAGTTGCACCGGTCGATCGTCGACCTCGGCATGCTCCGCGACGTCGAGATCCGCGACGACGGCACGGTGGGCATCCTCGTCGCCCTCACCATCGCCGGCTGCCCGCTGCGCAGCGAGATCACCCGCCGGGTGACCGATGCCGTGGAGACGATCCACGGCGTCGCCGGGGTCGACCTCGACTTCACCGTGATGACCGACGACGAACGTGAGCAGCTGCGCAAGCGGCTCCACGGCGACCCGTCGTCGACGGCCGGCCAGGGCCAGGCGCACGGCCATGCCGAGGGGCGCGCGATCCCGTTCGCCGAGCCCGGCTCGAAGACCCGCCCGCTGCTGATCTCCTCGGGCAAGGGCGGGGTCGGCAAGTCGAGCGTGACGACCAACCTCGCCGTCGCGCTGGCCCAGCAGGGCTACTCGGTCGGTGTGGTCGACGCCGACATCTACGGCTACTCGATCCCGCGCATGCTCGGCACCGACCGGGACCCGGTCGTGATCGACCAGATGCTCGTGCCGCCCGAACAGTGGGGCGTGCGCTGCATCTCGATCGGGTACTTCGTCCCCGAGAACCAGGCCGTGATCTGGCGCGGTCCGATGCTCCACAAGGCGCTCGAGCAGTTCCTCACCGACGTGTTCTGGGACGATCCCGACTTCCTGATCGTCGACATGCCGCCCGGAACGGGCGACATCGCCCTCAGCCTGAGCCAGTACCTGCCGCGCGGCGAGGTCTACGTCGTCACCACCCCCCAACCCGCCGCGCAGAAGGTGGCCCGCCTGTCGGCCGCGATGGCCGAGAAGGTCAACCTGCCGGTGCGCGGCATCGTCGAGAACATGTCGTGGTTCACCGGCGACGACCAGAAGCGTTACGAGATCTTCGGTTCCGGCGGTGGTCAACTGCTCGCCGACGAGCTCGGCGTGCCGTTGCTGGGTCAGCTCCCGCTCGTGCCCGCCCTGCGCGAGGGCGGCGACGACGGCCGGCCGATCACCGCCGTCGACCCCGACAGCGAGGTGTCGAAGGCGTTCCACCGCATCGCCGAGCAGATCGCCGTCGAGCTGAAGCCGAAGAAGGTCTTCAGCCCCCAGCTCAAGGTCATCTGACTCGAGCTCATCCGACTCGAGGTCATCTGACGGGGCGTCGCGTCGCGCCGTACGCTCCGTGCCGTGGAGCCGATCCCGCGCTACCGGTTCGAGCAACTCGTCGCCGAGGCCATCGACGACCTCCCCGACGAGCTCGTCCCGGTGCTCGACAACGTGGTGGTGCAGATCGAGGACCGCAACCCCGACGAGCCGAACCTGCTCGGCCTCTACGACGGCGTACCCCACACCGAGCGCACCGGCGCGGAGGGGCCCGACGTCGTGTCGATCTACCGCTTGGCCCTGTGCGAGGCGTGCGACGACCTCGAACACCTCGCCGACGAGGTGTTCGTCACCGTGATCCACGAGATCGCCCACGCCGCCGGCATCGACGACGACCGCCTCCACGACCTCGGCTGGGCGTGACCGTGCCGGGCCGACCGTGCCGGGCCTGACCGTGCCGGCAGCGCTCGGGCCACGGGTCGAACCGCTCCGCTAGCGTGAGCGGTGTGAGCGACATCCCGCCGCCCCCCGGGGGGCGCCACCCCGATCCGCCGCCGCCCCCACCCCCGAACCTCAGCCCTCCGCCCGGATACGCCGCGTACGACAACGCCCCGACCTCGGGGCAGTTGTCACGGGTCGGAGGCCTGGCGAAGGCCGCCACGATCCTGGTCGCGGTCGTCGGTGCCACCGCGCTGATCGCGGCGGTGCTGTCGGCGGGCTCCCGCGATGCCGCACGCGACTACCGCGAGGGCCGCATCTCGGAGACCGAGTTCCTCGAGTCGTACCTCGTCGTCGGCATGCTCGGGCTCGTCCAGCTGGCGGCGACGATCGCCGCGTTCGTGATCACCGTCATCTTGATGTACCGGCTCGCCGCGAACCACCGGGCCCTCGGCCGCTCGGGGACGTGGGGCCCGGGCTGGGCGATCGGTGGGTGGTTCCTGCCGCCGCTCGTGCTGTACGTCATCCCGTTCCTGATGTTCCGCGAGCTGTGGAAGGCCGCCGATCCCGACCCCCGCACGGAGGGCGACCGGTGGAAGCAGAACCCGGTCGGCGCGATCGTCCCGATCTGGTGGGTGCTCTACGGCCTGGTGCCGGTGGCACTGATCGCGTTCCAGGGCGCCGACGGCATGGGTGCGGGCGGGTTCGCGTCCACGACCGACGCCCTCGCCGAGACGGTCGAGGAGCAGTTCGCGCTGACGCTGTTCGGCGGCGCCGCCACGGCAGCCGCCGCGATCGCGTTCATCGTGATGATCCGCCAGCTGGCCACCCGGCACCGGCAGCTCACCGGCGAGTCCTGACCGGGGTCGTACACGCACCGTGAGCCTGTACCTCGTGCGTCACGCCAAAGCGGGTGAACGCCGCTCCTGGGCCGGTGACGACATCGAACGGCCGTTGTCCGCCAAGGGGTGGAAGCAGGCCGACGCGATCGCCCAACGACTCGGGCCCCTCGGCGTGATCGATCTGGTCTCGAGCCCGTACGTGCGCTGCGTGCAGACGCTCGAACCGTTGGCGATGTTCATCGACGCGGAGGTGCGCGTCGACGACCGTCTCGGCGAGGGGACACCGTTCGAGCAGACCCTCGCGCTGCTCGACGAGCTCGACGACGGCGCGGTGCTCTGCAGCCACGGCGACGTGATCCCCGAGACGATCCAGGCGCTCGCCCGGCGCGGGCTCGACGTCCGGTCCGCCGCCGACTGGCGCAAGGCGTCGATCTGGGTGATCGAACGCAACAACCGCGGCCGTTACACCCGCGCCCGGGTCTGGCCGCCCCCGGTTCTCTGACGACCCAGTGCGCCGACGACCCAGTGTGCCGACGACCCAGTGCGCCGACGTTCAGTCGTCGCTCGGGTCGGACCCGTCGGCCGGTTCGGGTCCCTCCTCGCCGTCCTGCAGGCCGAACACGAACTCCTGCACGAGCCCGCGCATGTCCGCCGGCGGGTCGTTGGCGAGACACGCGTCGGCCTCCACGCCGGCCGCCTCGGCGTCACCCTCGAAGTTGGCAGCGATGATCGCGAGGAAGCAATACGGGTCGGCGTAGTCCGGAGCAGAACGCGTCGAGCGCCGCAACGAGTCCTTCGCGGTCTCCAACGCGATCGGCGCCAGCTCCTCCCCCGCTCCCTGCGAGAGCAGCGCCAGCAACCAGCCGCTGTACGCGAGCGCTTCGGCGTGCTCGGGGCGCTGCTCGAGCACCTGGCCGTACAGCTCCTGGGCGCCGACGAGGTCACCTTCGAACATCGCGCCGCGGGCCTGGACGAGGAGCCCGGGGACGTCGCCGCCGGGAATGCCCCCGGTGATCTCCTGACCGGGCATGCGCTGGCCCGACGCACGCGCCAGCAGGAGCCCGGAGGCGACGGCGACGGCGATCACCACACCCGTCCACGCGAGCACCCGCCACCAGTTTCGCGGTGGCTTCGTCGGGAGTTGCGCGCGCCCGCGTTCGATGGCCCGCAGGACCTCGGCCGCCCGCACCGTGTAGCCCTCGCGGAGCACCTCGTAGTCGTGGTCGTCGACGTCGCCCGCGGCGCGCTCGCGCTCGAGGTCGCGCAGCGAGTCGAGCAGGAACCGGCGCTCCTCCTCGAGCTCGGCGAGCTCGTCGGGATCGGGGCGCCCGGCGCGTCGCACCGGCGCGGTCACGGCTGGTCGCCCTCCGGCGGGGCATCGTCGCCGGACCGTCGGGCGGCGCCAGACCGTCGGGAGGCGTCATCGGGCGGGTCGTCGGCGGACCGACGGTCCTCGGCGAGGGCGGCGTCGACCAGCGTGTAGTCGGCGGCCGTCGCACCGCGCGCCGTCGCGGCCTCCGCCTGCCACCTCCGGAACGCGACGGTCAGCCCGGCCAACGCGCACACGAGAGCGGCCGCCGGGATCGCCCACGCCAGGGCCTCGATACCGGTGGCGCGGGGGACGAGCAGGACCTGGCCGCCGTAGCGATCGGCGATGAACTCGATGATCTCGTCGTCGGACCGCTCGGCCTCGGCGACCTGGGCGCGGACCTCGGCCCGGATGCTCTCGGAGGCGTTGTTGCGGGACTCGTAGACGCTCTCGCCGTCACAGATCGGGCAGGCGACGCGCCTGGTGATGTCGTCGACACGTTCGCCGGGCGTACGGGGGCCGGTATCGCGGGTGGCCCCGACGGCGAGCAGCCCGGCCGCCACGAACACGAGCAGCGCCCACGCCGGCCAACGCTTGAGCCTCCGGTTCAACCCCGCGCCGGCCATCTCAGCCGACGCCCTCGCGGAAGCGTTGCAGCTGCTGACCGAGGAACTCGGCGGTCACCTCGGAGATCAGTCGGGTCCGGACGACGCCGTTCGGGTCGATGATCCAGGTCTCGGGCACCTGGGCGACCCCGAACGCGACCGAGAACCGGCCTTCCGGGTCGTAGACGATCGGCCAGTCGCCGCCACCCCGCTCGGCGAAGAACGCTTCCACCGACGCGCGGTCGTCGTCGACCACGATCGAGTAGAACTCCGCGCCATCGAGGTCGAGTTGGCGCTGCTGGTCGACGAACTCGACCAGCTCGGGGTGTTCGCGCTGGCACGGCACGCAGTTCGAGGTGAAGAAGTTGAGCACCACCCAGCTGCCCTTGCGGCGGGACAGGTCGAACGGCGTGCCGTCGTCGAGCTGGCCGACCGCCTCGGGCGCCGGGCGACCGATCAGGAAGCTCGAGGCCTCGCGGTTCCGGCCCGGGTCGGCACTGGCCAGGACGACGAACAACCCGGCCATCACGACCGCGACCGCGAGGGCGACGAACGGCGCGACGGGCGCACGCCGACGGCCACCGGTGCCGCTCGCCATCACGTGAACGGTCTCGTCGACGGCGTCGCTGGCGTCCGGCTCGACGTCGTGAGGCGTGTCGGTCATCGTCCGGCCCCCTCGCCCATCCGCTCGCCGATCGGCACCGGCGCGGACGTCGGGTCGGTCGGCCGGCGACGGTTCGTGCCGGGGAACGCTGCCAGCAGGGTGCCGACCGCGAGGAGCCCGCTGCCGATCCACAGCCACACGATCATCGGTTTCACGAACACCCGGAGCGTGGCGGTGTCGCCGCCGGGGGTCGGACGCACCGACCCGTCGAGGGTGAGGTAGACGTCGCGGGTCAGGCCGGTGCGCACGCTCGGCGTGCCGATCGTCTCGCCCCGTTGCAGGTACGTGGTGATCGCCGGCTCGTACACGCGCCCGCCGTCGAGGCGCACCTGGGCCGACACCACGCTGGCGCGGTCGTCCTCGGCGAGCGCGACGCTCTCGAGCTCGAAGGTGTGACCGTTCCAGCTCTGCACGGTGCCCACCGTGAGCGGGATGTTGGCCGACTGCGTGTAGTTGTTGGACGCCACGAGCCCGACGGCGATGAGGATGACGCCGAGGTGCACGACCATCCCGCCGTTCGCCCGGCCGACCAGCCCGCGCCACCCCTGGCGCCGGGTCGCGAGCACGAGCTGACGCATCGCGGCACCACCGGCGAACCCGGCGAGGCCGAACGCCGCCAGCGGCGCCCACCCGTCGGCACCCACGAGCACGGCGACGGCGAGCGCGCCGACGCCGCACCAGGCCGGCCAGAACAGACGATCGCGCAGCAGCTCGGCCGACGCCTTGCGCCACGGCAGCACCGGTGCGACGCCCATCAAGAACAGCAGCGTCAGGCCGATCGGGGTCGACATCGTGTCGAAGTACGGGGCGCCGACCACCGTCTGGCGGTCCTCCAGGGCCTCGACGAGCAGCGGGAACAGCGTGCCGAGCAGGACGACGAACGCGAACGCGGTGAACACGACGTTGTTGGCGAGGAACGCTCCCTCGCGCGAGACGGGCGAGTCGATCGCGCCCGGAGAACGGAGACGGTCGCCGCGCCACCCGATCAGGGCGAGCGACACGATCACGACGGCGGCGAAGAACCCGAGCAGGTAGCCCTCGATGTCGCCGGCGGAGAACGCGTGGACGCTGTTGATGATCCCCGAACGGGTGATGAACGTCCCGAGGATGGTCAGTGCGAACGTGGCGACGAGCAGGCTGATGTTCCAGACCCGGAGCATCCCGCGCCGCTCCTGGACGAGCACCGAGTGGATGTAGGCGGTGCCGGTCAGCCACGGCAGCAGACTCGCGTTCTCGACGGGGTCCCACCCCCACACGCCACCCCAGCCGAGCACTTCGTAGGCCCACCAGCCGCCGAGGATGATCCCGATGGTGAGGAACGCCCAGGAGAACAGCGCCCACCGGCGGGTCTCGAGCAGCCAGCCCTCGCCGACCCGGCCGGTGATCAGCGCCGCGATCGCGAACGCGAACGGCACCGTGAACCCGACGAAGCCGAGGTACAGGATCGGCGGGTGGAACATCACGAGGATGTGGTTTTGCAGCAGCGGGTTCGGCCCCGGGCCGTCGAAGCCGACCGGCACGGGCGGCCCGGCGGCGAACGGCGAGGCCGGCCCGAACGTGATGAACGCGAAGAACGCCGACACCACGAACATGACGACGAGGGCCCAGCCGACGAGGACGTCGTCGGTGCGGGTCCGGAACCGCCACGCGACCGCCGCGGTGAACCCGGCGAGCACGAGCACCCACAGCAGCAGCGACCCTTCGAGTGCGCTCCACATGGCGGCGACGTTGTAGAGCGGCGGCGTGGTCGTGGAGCCGACCTGTTGCACGTAGGCGAGCGAGAAGTCGCGGGTGATCAGCGCCCGCTGCATCATGACGGTCGCGAGCACCGCCCCACCGAGCGCCAGCCAGGCGTAGCGCGGCGCCTGGCGCAAGGTTCGGGTGGCGCGGGCCCGGATCGAAAACGCGGTCGCGAACGCGCCGAACGTGGTCGACGCCAGCATCAGCAGCAGTCCGGCGTTGCCGATCGCGGCGTTGAGACTGACGGCGGTCACGACGCTCCTGCGTCGCAGCCCTCGAACTCGGCGTCGTCGATGCGGTCCGAGTTCACCGCCACGTACTCCTCGGAGTGCTTGACCTCGACCCGGTCACCCACGAACGTCTGCCCGTCCAGCGCACCGTGCACCACGACCGGGATGCACTCTTTGAAGATCCCGCCGGGTTCGCCGTCGTAGCGGACCGGTTGGGTGACGTCGTTGAAGCTCACCGTGAACGACGTGACACCGCGCTCGGACACGATGGATCCCTCGTCGACCGTGCCCTGGATGCGGAGTCGACGATCGGCGTCGCAACCGTCGCGGACGCCGACCTCGTCGACGTTGCAGTAGTAGTCGACGGCCGAGGTGAGGAACTGGACGACGATCACACCGCCGGCGACGACGACGAGGCCGAGCACGAGCATCGGCAGGACGCGTCGCCGTCGGCTGCGACGGGCGGGCGGGGCGGGGCGGGGGGCCAGATCGGTCATGTCGCGTCGCTCATGGGGGGCTCGCTCCTCGGAACGGGTCACGTCCAGTACTGCTCGTCGGTGGGAACCTGACGAGACAGTCTGCGGCCACGACGAACCGTGATCCACGCGAAGAGCGCGATCGCGCCGAACGTCACGGCGTAGCTGCCGAGGATGAAACCGGCGTCCTGCATCGTCAGCGCTCCCCGTCCGGGCGGTCGCCCTCGGCTCGACGGGCCGCGAGTGCCTCCTCGAGACCGTGGTCGTCGAGCGCGTCCTCCATCGCCATCACCCGGGTGCGGTGCAGCATCAGCCACACGTAGATCAACGTGAAGGCGATCACGCCGACGAAGAGACTGAACAGCATGAGGCCGTCCATCCGCACCTGGCCGTCGGTGCGCAGCACGGTGGCCTCCTGGTGGAGGCTGCGCCACAGTCGCACGCTCCAGTGCACGAGCGGGATGAGCAACACCGCGAGCATCCCGATCACGGCGCTGCGGCGGGCTCGCTGGTGGTGGCTGCCCCCGAGCCGGCGGACGGCGAGGTACCCGATGTAGGTGACGAACAGCAGCGCCGTCGTGGTGAGGCGCGCGTCCCACTGCCAGAACACCCCCCAGGTGAGCCGGCCCCACAGGGCGCCCACCAGCAGGGTGAGCGCGACGAACAACACGCCGATCTCGGCGCTCGCGCCGGCGGCGCGGTCCCAGCCCAACGAGTGCCGCCGGGAGAACATGTAGATGCCCGAGCACACCGCGGTCACGACGAACGCGACGTACGCGACCCAGATCGTGGGGACGTGCACGTAGAGGATCCGCACCGACTCCTCCTGGTCGCGGTCGGCCGGCGAGAAGCCGAGGCCGAACGCCACCAGCCATCCGATCGCGACGAGCGTGACGCCGCCGAGCACCCGGGTCGCCGTCGTCCCGGTGCCGGGTCGACGGGCGGCCCGCTGCGGACCGGGGTCGGAGCTCCGCGGGGCGGTGGAGGTCTGGGTCATGGGCTCGTCTCGGTCATTCGTCCTCGCTCATTCGTTCTCGCTCATTCGTTCTCGCTCATTCGTCCTCGCTCATTCGTCGATGAGCGGCCCGAAGGCCAAGGTGCCGCCGACACCGAACGCGACGGCGAAGACGGCGAGCAGGCCCACCCAGGGCCAGCCCTCCGACACCACCGCCCCGGGTACGGTGCCGAGCGCCGCTTCGACCGCTCGTGTCGCTCCGATCAGGACGGGCGCCACCACCGGGAGCACGAGGAGCGGGAGAAGCGTCTCCCGACCGCGGAACCCGGCGGCGAGGCCTCCGTACAATGTACCGACCACGGCCAGCGAGCACGTCGCGGTGACGAGGGTCGTGACCAACAGCACGAGCCCCTCGGCGCGGACCTCGGCCCCGTACAACACGACCGCGGTGCCGATCAGGATCACCTCGAGCACGGCGAGCTGCACGGCGAGCGCCAGCGCCTTGCCCCAGAACAGGGCGGCCGGATCGACACCCGCGACGCGGAGGGCGTCGAGGGCACCGTCGTCGGTCTCGATCGCGTACGACCGCTGGACCAGCACGAGGAGGCTGAACAGCGTCGCCAACCAGACCAGCCCGGGAGCGACCCGCTGGAGGACGGCGTCGGCGTCGAGCGCGAACGCGAACATCACCATCGTCACCGCGGCGAACGGCACGACCTGGTTCGTCACGACCCGGCTGCGGCGCTCGACCCGGAGGTCCTTGCCGGCGACGAGCAGGGCGATCCGCCACGTGCTCATCCGCGCACCTGCCCGGCCACGACGTCGACGACCCGCGTGGCGAGCGCGCCGGTGCGCTCGAGTTCGTGGCTGGCGACCATCACGGTGGCGCCCGACGCCGCTGCCTGGCGCAGCGTGGCGTCCAGCTCGTCACGACCCGACGCGTCGAGGCCGGCATGAGGTTCGTCGAGGAGCCACAGCTCGGCCCGCCGCGCGACCAGGCACGCGAGCGCGGTGCGCCGGCGCTGCCCCGCCGACAGTCGACGCACCGGGACGTCGGCGAGGCGCCCGGTGAGCGCCAGCCGGTCGAGCGCAGCGACGACCTCCTCGGCGGTGGCCCCGACCGTCGCGCCCCAGAACCGGACGTTCTCGGAGACGGTCAGATCGGTGTAGAGGCCGTTGGCGTGACCGAGCAGGCCGACGCGGGTGCGGATCGTGTCACGGTCGGAGGTCAGATCGAGCCCGAGCACCCGGCCCTCGCCGCGCACCACGGGGAGCAGTCCGGCGCACACCCGCAGCACCGTGGTCTTGCCGGCGCCGTTCGGACCGCGCAGCAGCACGATCTCGCCGGGTTCCACACGCAGGGTGGCGCCGGCGAGCGCGGGGAACGCGCCGAGCACGGCGACGACCTCGACCAGCTCGACGACCGGGTCGACGACCGGATCGTCGGTGCCGCCCGTGCGCTCGGGGAGTCGCTCGGAGGAGTGCTCGGCCGTGTCCCGGTCCATGATCGCCCCGCACGCTAGGTCGACCGGGCGACGAAAGCGACGCCGCCAACCGACGACGAGCGACGCCCCGGGCGCGGACCCCGACGGTAGCGTTCCCGAGGTGACGGAGACGCGGCTCGGCGACCACGCGGGCAGCGACGCGACCGGCGACACGTCCGGCGACGACGCGACGCCGGACGACGGGGCCAGGCCGGACGACGGGGCCACGCCGGATGACGGGGCCGACGGCGCCGGGGAACCGCACCGTCGGTGGATCACCCGTCGCCGCCTCGCCAAGTGGAACCGGCCACGTCATCCGCGCGACTGGCGGTGGGCGGTCTCGAACGTCGGACGGGTCCTGATCGCGACGGGCGTGCTCCTGTTCGGCTTCGTGGCGTACCAACTCTGGGGCACGAACCTCGAGACGGCGCGCGCCCAGCGTGCGCTCGCCGAGGAGTTCGACGAGATGCTCGCCGCCACGCCACCGCCCCCGCCACCACCGACCGTCGCGCCCGAACCGACCGCCCCGCCGACGACCATCGCCGGCGAGGGCGAGGGCGAGGGCGACGTCGAGCCGACACCCGAACCGGAGCCCGAACCCGAACCCGAACCCGAACCCGCGCCCGAGCCCGAAGCTCCGGCAGCGCCGCCACCACCGCGTGCCGACCCGGGCGAACCGGTGGCACGCATCGAGATCCCGGCGATCGGGGTCGACGAGATCGTCGTGTCGGGTGTGCGCCCGAACGACCTGCAGAAGGGCCCGGGCCACTTCCCGCGCACCCCGATGCCGGGGCAGCTCGGCAACGCCGCCATCGCCGGGCACCGCACGACGTACGGTTCACCGTTCCGCCAGGTCGACAAGCTGCAACCGGGCGACGAGATCGTCGTGCGGACGGTGCAGGGCGGGTTCGTGTACCTCGTCACCGGCACCGAGATCGTCTCGCCCCAGGACAGCCACGTCGTGTCCACGATCGACCCCGACACGGCGAACCTCACCCTCGTGTCGTGCCACCCCGTCTTCTCCGCGGCCCAGCGCATCATCGTCTACGCCGAGATGGACCTCACCCGGTCGATCCCGTTCCCCGCCGAGATCGCGGACGATGCCGGCGACGAGCCCGCCGAGTTGCCGAGCGAGGAGCTCCCCGGCGACGACGCAGCGGACGCGAGCAGCGATGACGCCTCGGGCGAGGCCGACGAGCCGGAGGAGGGGGCCGACGACGAGGGGGACGAGGGGGCGGACAACTCCGGCGACACCCCGGCGACGGACGGCGACACCGCGGACACCGACGACGCCGCCGGGATCGAGGTCGGCGGTGCGGACGGCGGCACCGACGACGCCGCTGCGATCGTCACGACCCCCGATGTCGACAGCGAGCTCGACGAGGCGTTCGGCCGGGGTTGGTTCCACGACCGCGACGCGTTCGGCCAGATCGCACTGTGGGGCGCGCTGCTGACCTTCGTCTCGATCGGCTCCTACCTGCTCAGCCGGGTCACCCGCCGCGACCTCGTCGGGTTCACGATCGGGGTCGCCCCGTTCGCCGTCGGCGCCTTCTTCTTCTTCCAGAACGTCAACCGCCTGCTCCCACCCGGACTCTGAGGGCCGGGGGTCTCGGCACGCCGAGCCGGGCACAGGTCCGGCATGACCACTCCAGTTCGGGCACGAACCGCACGTGGCGCCAACGCCGCCGATCGGCA
>SKSP01000493.1 GCA_007122945.1 Ilumatobacteraceae bacterium
CAGACTCGCTCGAAACGGCTTGTCAGTTGAGCTTGCGATTAAACCTTCGGGTCTTGTGATGCTGCCTGGGTGAGGTGGATGTCGGCGGCTTTCGCGGCGATGGTGCGCATCTGTTCGATGATGCGTCGCATGCGGCGGTCGTTGGCGATCCATCGGCGGTAGAGCTTTGCTTCGGCGCGTGTAAGCCGGCGGGTGACGGTCTTGCCCTCGATCTTTCGAGTCCATTGCCAGTAGGGCCCGTGGGGTTGGGGTGGGTCGGCGCGGCACTTGCAGCCTGGTGAGGTGCAGCGGGTGTAGCGGCGGGTGAGCGAGCCCGACGAGATCATCCCGATGTCGGCGAGCTGGGCGGCGAGTTCTCGGTAGCGGCGTTCGTAGCTGGCGAGTCTCTGCTCGGGGCTGGTGCGGACCATTGCTTCCTCCAACTATCGAGTGTATCCCTCAATCATGAGCGGACAGTAAGCATACTGTCTGCTCATGATGTCCGATCGAACGGGTCAGCTCGAACGGTTCCGGTCCGACCTCTACAGGTGCATGACCCGATGGAGCGACGCGCTGTTCGAGTTGTGTGACGCCACGTTGTGTTCGCCGTCACCGGTCGGATCGGTGCCGTCGTTGAGCCTCGAACCGGTGTTCCGCCGGGGTCACGGCAGCCTCTATCGGGCGCTCACCGACGGCGACATCGACGAAGGTCGTTTGCAGCGGCTGTTGATCGACCACCTGTCGACGGACTGGCCGTTGGTGTTCGCCGTCGACGCATCGACATGGGATCGCTGCGACGCGGAGTGCAGTCCTGAGCGCGGGTTCTACTACTCGGCGTCCAAGCACTCTGCCGGCCAGCCGATCGTGGCTGGCTGGAACTACCAGTGGATCAGCCAACTGTGCTTCACCCCGGACTCGTGGACCGCGCCGTGTGACACGATGCGGATCCCACCCACCGCGAACGCGACGAACGCCACTGTTGGCCAGGTCCGCCGTCTTGTTGAGCTGTTGCCGGTCGATCGGGAGGTGCCGATGTTCGTGTTCGACGCCGGCTACGACCCGATCGCGATCAGCCACGAACTCGCCGAGGTCCGCACCCAGATCCTGTGCCGGATCCGCGACGACCGCGTGTTCCACCACCGCGCCCCACCACGACCGAACCGGCCAGCAGACACCGGCGGACGACCCCCACGCCACGGCCCCCGCCACAAATGCTCCGACCCGGCGACATGGACCGAACCCAGCGACCGGCTCGTCGCCGACGACCCCCGCTACGGGACCGTCACGGTCACCGCTTGGGCCGATCTGCACCCTCGACTCTCGGGACGCGGTCACTGGATCGGCCATGACGTGTTGCCGATCGTCGCGGGCACCGTCATCCGTGTCGACGTCGAACACCTGCCCCGACCAACGGCGCGCACGAAGAAGACCCTGTGGTTGTGGTGGTCCGGACCCGGGCGGCCTGATCTCGATCTGTGCTGGCGTGCCTACCTGCGCCGCTTCGACATCGAACACAGCTTCCGGTTCGCCAAGAACACCTTGGGCTGGACCACCCCATCATTCTGCACACCCGAACAAGCCGACCGATGGACCTGGCTGACCGTCGCCGCGTACACCCAGCTCCGTCTCGCCCGCGTGCTCGTCGACGACCACCGGCTCCCCTGGGAACGACCCCGAGCCTCCCACCAGCTCACCCCGGCACGAGTTCGGCGAGGGTTTCGACGACTTCGCGCACACATCGGCACCCCCGCCAGACCACCGAAACCCTCCCGAGCCGGCCCGGGCCGTCCCAAAGGCACCCGAAGACCGCCCAGAACACGCCACCCAGCCATCAAGAAAGCCGCCTGACCAGGGACAACGAGGTTAAATCGCAAGCTAAGGCTACGCGACAGGGTCTGCGAAGCAACCCGGGCCATGCGACGGCGCCAGCGCAGACCCCTCGCGACGCCAGTCCGGGCGGAACAGAAGCGGCATTGAATTCGCCGTGGAAACTGCCGTTGCCGCACACGATCCAGCGCCAACCCGTTAGATAAACCGTTAGACATCCGAGCCACCACGCGAGAAAGCCCTGGCGGATGTTGCCATCTACCAGGGCTTCCATAGTGGCGGGGGCAGGATTTGAACCTGCGACCTTCGGGTTATGAGCCCGACGAGCTACCGGACTGCTCCACCCCGCGTTGGGACCATGAATGATACGCCGGTCGGCCCGCGGTGACAACCGGGCATCGATCAGGCGGCCCGCTCGGCGTTGCGGGTGATCGCACCGACGATCTCGGGCCAGCGCCGGCGGGGCAGGTCGTGACCCATCTCGGGGTACATGACGAGTCGTGAGTCGGGGATCGCCTTGGCCGTCGCCACGCCGCCGGACGGGCGCACGAGCGGGTCGGCCAATCCGTGCAGGACCAGCGTCGGTGCGGTCACCGCGCCGAGCGCCTCGGTCCGGTCGGGACTCGCCAGGATCGCCGCGAGCTGGCGGCCGGTGCCGGCGGGCCGGAAGCTGCGTTCGACGCCCTCCTCGGCACGAGTGCGGAACTCGGACTCGTCGAACTCGCTGCCGGCGATCAACCGGAACATCGCCACGGCTCGATCGACGGCGTTCTCACGGGTCGGCTCGGGCAGACGCGCCACCTTGGCGACGAGCCGACGTTCGGGCCGACCGGCCTTGCGGTGGCCGGTGGTGGACATGATCGACGTGAGGCTGCGGACCCGGTCGGCGTGATGGATCGCGAGGGTCTGGGCGATCATCCCGCCCATCGACGCACCCGCGATGTGGGCGGACCCGACCCCGAGCGAATCGAGGAGTCCGGCCGCGTCGTCGGCCATGTCCCGGAGCACGTAGCCGGCTTCCGGCTTGCGGCGCGTCGCCATCAGCGCGGCGACCTTGGGGATCGAGGGCGGCTCCCAGTCGAACTCGGTGCTGAGGCCGGCGTCGCGGTTGTCGAGGCGGATCACCCGGAAGCCCCCGTCCACCAGCAGGTCGACGAAGTCCGACGGCCAGTCCGTCAGCTGGGCACCGAGACCCATGACGAGCAGTAGGGGCTCGCCGTCGTCACGTCCTCGGACGTCGTACTCGATGGTGATCCCGTTCGCGTTGACGCACGCCATCGGGCGAATGGTACGCCCCGTCGCTGCGACCGCAGTCGGCCGTTCGTCACCCCTTCACGTAGGTCAGTTTCTCCGCGACCAGGCCCTCGCGGACGGTGTAGACGTCGATGCCGCGGACGTGGTCGGCCGGCGACGGTCCCCAGTCATAGCGCCACCGCAGGAACGCCCGGCTGCCGGCGACGACCAGCTCCTCGGTCGCGAATCGAGCATCCGGTGATGAGCGGAAGAGCTCGTCGAATGCCTCACGGACGGCGGCGATCCCCTCGTGACGGCGACCGTCGGGCGGCGTCGTGGATTCGAACACGGCATCGTCGGTCATCGCCGCCGCGAGGGCGTCCAGGTCGCGATGCCGGATCGCTTCGTCGAACCGGGTGACGGCGGCTGCGGTCGGGCCGTCGGCGCGACCCATCAGTGCCAACAAGAGGGTGCGTGCCGACGCCCCGGGCGGGACCGGTGTCCGCTCGGCGATGAGACCGGCCGCCCGATAGTCGTCCTCCACCGACGCGAACCAGTGCCCGACCCACCCGACGAGATACTCGTCGAGGTGCTGGTCGCCGCCGATCGCGTGCGCCAGGTCCCAGGTGTGGACGAGGTGGTCGGTCGACAACTGGGACAGGTACTCGTCGGCCGTGGTGTCGCCGAACGACAGATGGACGACGCGATCCCCGGCGTCGTCCACCGCGCGCACCGAGTCGGTGGACACCGACGTCCATCGGTGCCAGGCCTCGAACGGGTCGTTTCCGAGTACGTCGTCGTCGAGCTCGGCCGCGACCTCGGGGATCCGGCGCCCCGCGAGCAACGGCTCGATCCAGCGGTGTTCGTCGACGACATGGGCGACCAGTTGTCGGACGTCCCACTCGGTACACGGCGTCGGACGGTCCCAGTCCTCGTCGGTCACCCGTCGCAGCACGCGACCGAACCCGGCCACCGCCGTGGCGAACAGCTCCCGCACGTCAACGTTCACGCTCATCAGGACACCCCTCTCACTGTCCCGCGCGCGTTTGTAGCACCCGCACGCACCACTGGAAAGGTGTCGAGCGATCAATTCGTCGAGCGGGACGCAGGCCGACCGGCGATGCCAGTCGTGACCGGGCCGACGGCGCGGACCTCGAGTGCGTCGAGCGGGATGCCCGTGGCGCGGTCGACCACCACCGGGTCGACGGGGCGACCGGTGTCGACCTCCTCGAGCCGGGTCGGCGGATCGTCGTCGCGCAGCCACTCGTCACCCCATCGCATCAGGAGCACGACGACCGGCCGCAGCGCCTCACCCTTCGGCGTGAGGAGGTACTCCGAGCGCGGCGGATGGTCCTGGTACGGCACCTTCTCGAGCACCTCGCGCTCGCAGAGGTGGTCGAGGCGAGCGGTGAGCGTGGCGCGAGGGATGCCGAGTCGGGTGGTGAAGTCCTCGAAGCGGGTCACGCCGAGCAACGCGTCGCGCAGGATCAGCATCGTCCACGGGTCACCGACGACGTCGAGCGCCTTGGCGATCGAGCACGGGTTCTGGTCGAGCTGCGTGCGGCGCATGGTTCGCCTCCTTCGCGGACATCATCCCCCACCCGGCGCCGGGGCCGGACGCGGCGCCGGTGGGGCACCGGCCACGGGCTCGGCCGTCGCGGAGACGGGACGGGTCCGCAACGGCACCGAGCACAGCGTGGTCAGCACCCCACCGACGATCAGGAGCCACCAGATGCGGTCGAACGCGGCGAGGGCGCTCGACAGGTCGGTGGCGGTGGCGACGACACCGACGGTGAGCGCCACGCCGACGGTGCCGGCGAACTGGCGCAGCGCCTGGTTGACCGCCCCGCCGACGCCGAGTCGGTCGGGCGGGAGCGACTGGCCGACGACGCTCTGCAACTGAGGGAGGCAGAGCGCGACGCCGAACCCGGTGAACACCATCGAGGGCAGGTAGTCGCGCACGTAGGCGGCCTCGCCGCTCAGCATGACCAGGCGGAGGACGCCGCCGAACGCGTACAGCAGACCGCCGACGACGAGGAGCGGGCGCTGCCCGACGCGGGCCGCCAGACGGCCGAGGAACGGCGCGAGCACGGCGACCGAGAGCGGGCCGGGGGCGACGCCGAGGCCGGCCTTCAGGATGCTCCACCCCCACACCTCGGTGAGGAACAGGATGCTGGACAGGAACATCGCCGTGAAGGCGACGGCGAAGACCATCGTCGCCAGGTTCCCCCATCGGAAGTTGCCGATCGAGAACAGCGCCAGGTCGATCGTCGGTGCGTCGGTGCGTCGCTGGTGGGCGAGGAACGCACCGAGCAGGACGAGCCCAGCGACGGCGGAGACGATGACGCCGGAGGACATCCAGCCCCAGTCCTCTCCCCGCACGAGACCGAGCACCAACAGGACCGATGCGGCGATCAGGAGGACGACCCCGGCGGGCGCGGGGATTCGAGCGGACGGATCGCGCGACTCGAGCAGCTCGCGACGACCGAGGTGCACGGTCACGACGCCGACGGGCACGTTGATGAGGAACACCCATCGCCAGCCGCCGGCCTCGATCAGCGCGGCCCCGAGTGTCGGGCCGACCGCTCCGGCGACGGCGCCGGTGGCACCCCACACCGCGAGCGCGACCGGGATGCGGTGGCGGGGCGTGGCGCGCAACACCAGGGCGAGCGACGACGGGACCAGCGCGGCCCCGCCGACCGCCTGGACGACCCGTGCTGCCACGAGCGTGGTCGGATCGGGAGCGATGGCGCACAGGACCGACGCGATCGTGAAGGTGATCGAGCCGGCGAGGAACAGCTGCTTGTGCCCGCGCCGGTCGGCGAGCTTGCCGAGCGGGACGAGGAGGGCGGCGAACACGATCGTGTAGCCGTTCAGCACCCACGACAGCTGCTGGGGCGCGACATTCGGGAACGACGCGGTGATGTCGGGGAACGCCACGAACAGCACCGTCGTGTCGAGGAACACGGCGAACACCGCCAGGCTGGAGACGAACAGGGTGAGCCTGGGGATGTCCGAGTTCGGCGGGGCTGGCATCACCGTTCAATGATTGAATGGTCACGACACCGTGTCAACCCCGATTCCCTGTCGGATTCGTCACACGGGGACCCCCTGGACGTGATTCAGTTCCCGGTTTGGTAGGGGGGCGTCGGCGGGTCAGGGGGCGGTGGTGGTGACGGCGGAGGTGACGTCGAGGAGCCAGGTGGGCCACAGGCCGACGAACAGGGTGAACGCGACGGCCGCGGTGATCACGACCGAGGTGGAGAGCGGGAAGGGCTCCGGCTCGATCGGCTCGCTCGCGTCCGATGCGGCCGCGGCGGCGCCGGCGGAGCGGGCCGCGACCGCGCTGGGCTCGTTGTCGATCACGTCGTCGGCGCCGGGGGCGTCGGACATCCACACGGTCACCATGATCCGCAGGTAGACGAACGCCGCGATCACGGCGGCCGACATGGCGACGACGGCGATCACGTAGCTCTGCTCGGTCACGGCGGCCTGGATCGCGCCGAACTTGGCGACGAACCCCGACGTGAGCGGCACGCCCGCCTGGGCGATCAGCAGCAGCGTGAACAGCGCCGCGATCAACGGGTGGCGGTTGGCGAGACCGGCCAGGATCGTGAGGCGCGTGTCGCCGCCGCGGGCCCGGCTGACCGTCGAGATCACCGCCATCGTCCCGATCGTGAGCACCGAGTAGACGGCGAGGTACACGACCACGGCACGCATTCCGGTACCCGGGTCGGCCTCGCCGGCGCGATGACCGGCAGCCTCGAACGCGACGAGCATGAAGCCGGCGTGGCTGACCGAGCCGTAGGCGAGCATGCGCTTCACGTTGGACTGCATGATCGCGATCGTCGGGGCGACGACGAGCGACAGCAGGGCGAGCACCCAGATGACCGGGCGCCAGTCGTCGCGGTGGAACGGCAGCATCACGACGAGCACCCGCAGCAGCGCGACGAACGCGGCGGTCTTGCCGACCGACGCCATGAACGCGGTGATCGGCGTCGGGGCGCCCTGGTAGACGTCGGGCACCCACACGTGGAACGGGACGGCCGCGATCTTGAACCCGAGGCCGACGAGCATGAGGGCCATGCCGGCGAGCAGCAGGGCGTCCTCGCGGCCGGTCTCGACCGAGGTCTGGAACCCCTCGACGATCCGCGAGATGTTCGTCGAGCCGGTCGCGCCGTAGATCAGGGCGATGCCGTAGAGGAAGAACGCCGACGCGAAGCCACCGAGCACGAAGTACTTGATGCCGCCCTCCTGGCTGTCGGCCCGACGACGGTCGGAGGCCACGAGCACGTACAGCGCGAGCGAGAGGATCTCGAGGCCGAGGAACAACACGATCAGGTCGTTCGCCGACGCCATCACGACGCCGCCGATGGCGGCCATCAGCAACAGGGCGAAGACCTCGGGGCCGTCGCGCTCGGTGCCGGAGACGTCGTCGTCGCACAGCAGGGCGACGAGCACGACGGCACCGCAGATGACGACCGTGATGACCTGGGCGAGCGTGTCGAAGGCGAGCGCGTCGGCGACGAGCGTGCCGGGGAAGCGCCCGTCGAGCTCCTTCCAGTGCAGCACGGCGATCGTGCCCGCGGCACCGGCGGTCGTGGCGGTGACGAACGCGTACCAGCCGCGCGGCCAGCGGGGCGTCATCGCCCCGACGACGAGCAGGAACAGCCCACCGCCGAGCAGCACGAGCAACGGCGAGAGGGCGTACCAGTCGATCGACGGTCCCACGAACTCCTGGGGCATCAGTCATCCTCCCCGACGGTCGGGTCGACGGTGGGGTCGTGTTCGCCGAACAGCAGCGGCTCGGGCGCTTCGAAGTCGCTGTTCGCCTCGACGTGGGCGACGAGCCGCTCGACCGACGGCTCGATGCGCTCGAGCATCGGCTTCGGGTAGATGCCGGTGAAGACGGCGACGACGACGAACGGCAGCAGCACCGCGGCCTCCGACAGCCGGATCTCGCGGAAGCCCTTGTTGGCCTCGTCGGGTTCGCCGTGGAACACCCGCTGGTACGCCCACAGCAGGTACAGCGCGGCGAGGATCACGCCGGTGGCGCCGATCACCGTCCACCAGCGGGCGGACTGGAACGAGCCGATCAGGATCAGGAACTCGCCGACGAAGCCGTTCAGGCCGGGCACCGCGATCGACGAGAGCATGATCACCATGAACACCGCGGCGAAGATCGGCGCCACCGACTGCAGCCCGCGCAGCTCGGCGATCTGGCGGGTCTTGCGACGCTCGTAGATCATCCCGACGAGGAGGAACAGCGCGCCGGTCGACACACCGTGGTTGACCATCTGCATCGTGGCGCCGGTGATCGCCTGGGTGGTGAACGCGAACGTGCCGAGCACGATGAACCCGAGGTGGGCGATCGAGGAGTAGGCGACGAGCCGCTTGAGGTCGGTCTGCATGGTGGCGACCGCGGCGCCGTAGGTGATGCCGATCACCGCGAGGGTGAGCCACAGGTAGCGGCTCCAGTACGACGCCTCGGGGAACAGGTAGAGCCCGAACCGCACGAAGCCGTACGTGCCGAGCTTCAGCATCACGCCGGCGAGCACGACCGAGCCCGCGGTGGGTGCCTGGGTGTGCGCGTCGGGCAGCCAGGTGTGGAC
>SKSP01000348.1 GCA_007122945.1 Ilumatobacteraceae bacterium
CGACGGCCGTCGTGCGGTTGTTGCCGTCGGTGCCGTCGCCGACCTGCCCGGTGAAGTTGCTGCCCCAGCAGTGCGCGGACGCGTTCGAGAACGCGGCGCACGTGTGGAAGCCGCCGGCCGCGAGGTCGATCGGTGTGTGGCCTCCCCACGTCGGCTGCACCGCGACGTCGTTGTTCGTGGTCGTGGTCGAGTTGTTGCCGAGTTGACCGGAGTCGTTGGCGCCCCAGCAGCGGAGACTGGCGGGCGACGCATCCACGCGCACGCACGTGTGGTCCGCGCCCGCCGAGACCTGGAGCGCTTCGACGTCGTTGAACAGGGGCCGGTCGACCGGCGTGGACGAGAACGGTGTTGCGACCGCCTGCCCGATCTGGCCGCGGTGGTTCCTGCCCCAGCACCGCACGGCACCGCCGCTGATGACGGCGCACGCGTGGTCCCGCCCGGCGCTCACGTCGATCGCCGTCGCGATGCCCGTCACGGCCACCGGGGTGGTCGAACGCTGCGTGGTGCCGTTGCCGAGCTGGCCGAACTGGTTGTCGCCCCAGCAGCGGACCGCCCCGGTGGTCATCCGGGCGCACACGTGGCTGCCGCCGACCGCGACCTGGGCGACGTCCGACGTCAGCGACGCGATCGAGAGCGGCGAGGTGGTCACGCCGGCGGGCTGACGGGCGATCTGTCCGAAGGTGTTGTCGCCGGTGCAGCGGACCTGGCCGGTGGAGCGGACGATGCACGTGTGGCCCCATCCCGCGGCGATCCCCGCCGCGTCGCCCAACCCGGTTGCCGCGACGGGCGAGAGCGACTCCGTCGGTGAGTCGCCGGCGCCGAACTGGCCGCGGTGGTTGCGTCCCCAACACCTCACGGTCCCTCCGGCGCGTCGGACGCACGTGTGCTGGCCGCCGGCAGCCACGGCGATGGCGTCGCTGATCGACGTCGACATCGCGACGGGGGTGCTGGACGAGCCGAATGTCTCGCCGTTGCCGAGCTTGCCGTGGTCCTGTGAGCCCCAGCAGCGGATCGAGCCGGATCCGAGGAGCGCGCAGGTGTGGGTGAAGTGCGACGAGATCGCGGTCACGCCCGACAGTCCCTCGACCGGCTGCGGGGTGGAGAAGATCGTCCCGTCGCTGACCCCGTTGCCGAGTTGGCCCTGCAGGGTGCGCCCCCAGCAGCGGACGGTCCCGTCGGCGAGCACGGCGCAGCTGTGGCTCAGGCCGGTGGCGACGGCGACGGCGCTCGCGATGCCGTCGACGGTCACCGGTGTCGCACGGGAGGTGGGCGTCTCACCGTGCCCGAGCTGGCCGGCGCCCCCGGCACCCCAGCAGCGGACGGTCCCGGCGGCACGCAGCGCGCAGGTGTGACGGCCGAGACCACCGGGAGCGGCGATCGCGACCGCGTCGGTGATCCCCTGCACGGCGACGGGCGTGGTCGACCGCGCTGCGGACACCGACGGCGCGCCGAGCTGCCCGCGGTCGTTCCCACCCCAGCACCGCACCGAACCACTGGCGAGCAGTGCACAACTGTGGGTCCAGCCGACGGCGACGCTCACCGCGCTGCTGATCCCCGACACCTGCACCGGTGCCGCGCTGAGCGTCTCGGCGTCGCCGTTGCCGAGCTGGCCCTCGGCGTTCGAGCCCCAGCACCACACCGTGCCGTTCGAGCGCACCGCGCACGAGTGGTCGATGCCGGCGGCGATCAGCGGTTCGCGAGCGATCGCGGTGGCGCCCGCCGGTGGCGCCCCGGCCGGCGCGATGACGACCGCGAGGGAGCCGACGAAAGCGACGAGCAGGGCGACCCGAGCGATGTTGAGCATCCCGACATCGTCACCCGCCGACCGGCTCGTCGGCATGAGTAGTCGCTACTCATTCCGCAGTCGTTCCGTCTGTGCCGATCGCCGGGAACCGGCCGATCGGCACAGACGGTTCGAGGTGGGCGGTGGTTACTCGATGACGGCGACGACGTCGCCGCCGCCGACGGCCGAACCCGGCTCGACCTTGATCTCGGCGACGGTGCCGGCCTTCTCGGCGTTGATCTGGTTCTCCATCTTCATCGCCTCGAGCACGACGATGCCCTGGCCGACCTCGACCTCTTGGCCGACCTCGACGAGCACCTTGACGATCGTGCCCTGCATCGGCACGGTCACGTCGCCGCTGCCGAGCGCACCGCCGCCGGCGCTCGACGCCGACGACCGCCGGGCCTTCTTCGCCGGCGTGCCGCCACCGGCCACGACGACCGGGGCGTCGGGCACCCACATCGTGACGTCGAAGCGCTTGCCGTTCACCTCGACCGTCGTGCGGCGCTGCACCAGCTCGGGCTTGTCGTCGTCGCCCTCGCTGGCGGCGTCGCCAGGCGGGCCCGCAGGCGCGCCGCCGACGTCCGAGAGGTCGAGGTTGTTCTCGACCCACTTGGTCGAGTGCTCGACGGCGGCGAAGTCGGGGTGGCGCAGGATCGCCAGGTCGGCCGGGATCGTCGTGGCGACGCCCTCGACGCGCATCTCCTCGAGCGCCCGGATCGTGCGGGCGATCGCGGTCGGGCGGTCCTTGGCCCACACGATCAACTTGCCGACGAGGTTGTCGTAGAACTGGCTGATCTCGTCGCCGGCCTCGTAGCCGCTGTCGAACCGGACGCCGAACCCGTCGGGCGTCGTCAGCTTGGTGATCGGGCCGGGGGAGGGCAGGAACTTGCCGCCAGCGGGGTCCTCGGCGTTGATGCGCACCTCGATCGAGTGACCGCGCCGCAGGGCGAGCACCTCGTCCTGGGTCATCGGGAGCTCCTCACCCGACGCGACGCGGATCTGCCACTCGACGAGGTCGATGCCGGTGATCATCTCGGTCACCGGGTGCTCCACCTGGAGGCGGGTGTTCATCTCGAGGAAGAAGAACTCGCCGTCCTGGTAGATGAACTCGACGGTGCCGGCGTTGTGGTAGCCCACGGCCTTGGCGGCCTTCACGGCGGCCTCGCCCATGGCGTCCTCGACGCCGTCGGGCAGCGCCGGCGCCGGCGCCTCCTCGATCAGTTTCTGGTGGCGGCGCTGGGCCGAGCAGTCGCGGGTCGAGACCCACACGACGTTGCCGTGCGTGTCGCCGACGAGCTGTACCTCGATGTGGCGCGGCCACGTGAGGTAGCGCTCGACGTAGACCTCGTCGCGTCCGAAGAAGCTCTTCGCCTCGCGCTGGGCGCTCGCCATCGCGTCGTCGACCTCGGCCGCCGACTGCACGATCTTCATGCCGCGACCACCACCGCCGAACGCGGCCTTGATCGCCACCGGCCAGCCGTTGGACTCGCCGAACGCGCGGATGTCGTCGGGGCCGGACGCGAACTCGGTCGTGCCGGGCACGATCGGAGCGCCGCCGCGCTGGGCGGCGAGTCGGCTGGACACCTTGTCGCCCATCTCGTCGATCGCTTCGGCCGGTGGCCCGATGAACGCGACGCCCATCTCGGTGATCGCCCGGGCGAAGTCGGCGTTCTCGCTGAAGAAGCCGTACCCGGGGTGCACGCCATCGGCGCCGCTCTGGCGGATCGCGTCGAGGATCGCCTCGGTGTTGAGATAGCTCTCCGCCGCAGTCTGGCCGCCGAGCGCGTACGCCTCGTCGGCGAGTCGGACGTGGAGCGCGTCTCGGTCGAGCTCGGAGTAGACGGCGACCGTCGGGATGCCGAGCTCACGGGCGGCGCGGATCACGCGAACGGCGATCTCACCCCGGTTGGCGATCAGGATCTTCTGCAGCACGAGTGACAATGTAGGTGTCGTGACGACCTCGGCACAGATCCCGGGCGACGAGGCCCCCGATCCGGTGTCGGATCCGGCGCCGGATCCGTGGGCGCGATCGTGGCCGGTGGGGTGGCACGTCACCCACGTCACGGACACCGGGAGCACGAACGACGACCTGCTCGCGGCCGCCGCGACGGGGGCGCCCGACCGCAGCGTGCTCGCGGCCGATCACCAGCGCGCCGGCCGTGGTCGCCTCGATCGCCGCTGGGAGGCGCCGCCCGGGGCGAACCTGCTCGTGTCGATCCTGTTCCGGACGGTGCCGGATCCTCCCGGCGAGCTCGTGCGACGGGTCGCGCTCGCCGCCGCCGAGGCGGGTCGCCGCAGCTCCGGTGCCGACGTGCGCCTGAAGTGGCCCAACGACCTGCTGCTCGACGGCCGCAAGCTCGGCGGGATCCTCACCCAGCACCGTCACGTCCGGCATGTCCGCCACGGTCGGGCCCGACAGGGTGAGGGCGGATCGGGCGCCGTGGTCGTCGTCGGTCTCGGACTGAACGTCGGGTGGGCGCCCGACGGCGCGGCCCGGCTCGGCGACGCCGTGTCGCGGCCGGCCGTCCTCGATGCGCTGCTCCGGGTGTACGACGAGCTCCCGGCCGGCCCGGACGAGCTGGGAGAGCGGTATCGCGAGCGGCTCGACACGCTCGGTCGGCGGGTCCGCGTCGAGCTCCCCGACGGCGAGCTGGTCGGCCGGGCGACCGACGTGACCGCCGACGGCCGTCTCGTCGTGCTCGACGACTGTGGGGTCACCCACCGCCTGGACGTCGGCGACGTCGTCCACGTCCGGGGAGCCGGTCCGGCCGGTCCGGCCGGTCCGACGGGTCCGGCGCGTCCGGGCGCGGGTGCCGACCGGGCGCGTTGACCAGCCGGTACCGTACGACCGATGGACGCCGGACCCCCCAGCCGGGCCCGCCGCCGGATGCGGAGCCCGATCCCGTTGGCCCTGCTGCTCGCCGCGGCCGTCGGCATCGCCGGCGCGACCGGGGTGCTGCGCGCCGCCGACGCCCGGACCGCCGACGTCGAACGCATCGAGGGTCTCGACCTCGTGCTCACCGAGGTCGCCGAGGACGGGCCGTCGGTCAACTACCTGCTCGTCGGATCCGACAGCCGCGAGGGCATCGACTCCGACGCCGACGACTTCGACGCGATCGGCTCGACCGCCGACGTCGGCGGTCAGCGGGCCGACACGATCATGGTGCTACGGCGCGACGAGGACGGCGGTGTGGCACTCACCAGCATCCCGCGCGATCTCCACGTCCAGTTCGCGGGCGGCGGTCGGAGTGGTCGCATCAACGGCGCCTACAACGAGGGAGCGGACCGGCTGGCGGCCACGGTCACCGAGGCGCTCGGGATCCCGATCCACCACTACGTCGAGGTCGACTTCGTCGGCTTCAAGGAGATCATCGACGCGGTCGGTGGCGTCGATCTGTGCGTCGAGCACGTCACGCGCGACCGGGCGAGCGGGCTGTACCTCGAGCCCGGCTGCCAGACCCTCGACGGCACGATGGCGCTGGCGTTCGCCCGCAGCCGGCAGTACCAGGAGTTCCGCGACGGCGACTGGCGCACCGACGGCACCGCCGACCTGGGTCGCATCCGCCGCCAGCAGCTGTTCATGCGGGCGGCCATCAACGGGGCGATCGTCGAGTGGCGGTCGTCGCCGTTCAGCTCCTCGCGATTGATCGACGCCGTCACCGCGTCGGTCCGGATGGACCCGGCGGTGAACCCGATCCGCGCGGCCGATTCGCTCCGCCGGGCCGCCGAGGAAGACCTCGTCACCTACGTGTTGCCGGTCCGGCCCGTGACGATCGGTGGCGCCGCCGTGCTCGAGCTCGAACCCGCGGCCGAGGAGATCCTCGACTACTTCCGCGGTGTCGGTCCGGCGCCGCCGCCGACCGAGGGCGGTGAGCAACACGACGACGGGACCGCCGCGCCCGGGCAGACGGCCGACTAGGTGTATTCGGCGGCCACGATCGGGTCGCGTCAGCGACGCTTCTTGGCGAGCTTCTTCTGACGCTTGGCGACGGTGGCGGCGAGCGACGCGGCCTTCTTCGGGTTCTGCAAGAAGCGGGCCCGCGCCTTGAGCACCTCCCAGTAGTCGACCAGGCCGTCGTGATCGAGCGACTTGATATCGTCCTTCATGGCGCGCCCGGCCTTGGACTTCTTGTCCTTCCCGTACAGCCTGACGACCTTGTCGATCGTCTGCCGGAAGCCGTTCGCGAAATCCTCGATCATGAACCGGCGGATGAATCCGCCCTCCGCGTTGGCCCAGGTCATGATGTCGGTGTCGCCGCCCTTGTCGCTCGCCTCGGTGAGGAGGCGGTCGATCGCCGCCGCGTAGTACTGCTCGGGGTTCGCCCCCCAGGCGCGCATGTCGGCCGGGAACAGATCGCCGGCGATGTCGGAGGTCCCGAACGAGATCTTGGCGTTCTCGTCCATGTTGTCGATCAACTGGATCCGCTCGTTGGCCTCGACCATCCAGTTCCCGAGGTTCGTGACGTTGGCCGAGACCCGGTCCGCGTTCCCGAGGAACAGGTCGGCGGCGGCCGCCGCGCCCAACTGCCGCATGTACTTCGGTGACTGGGCGAGCGTGCGGAAACCCGACCTCGAACGGTCGGCCACCTGCGCCTTCGCGTCGGTGCCCGTGGCGAACACCTGGGCGTTGAGTGCCAGGGGGGTGATCTGCTCGGTGTGCATCTGGCGAGCGTGCTGTTCGGGTGGGAGGCCCGCCTGGTTGAACTTCGCCCAGCGCGGCGTCGCTCCCAGGGCCGCCCAGCTCGGATCGGCGGTCACGGTCGGATCGGCGATCTTGATGAGCAGCTTCTGCTTCTCGGCGTCGCCGAGCGGATGGGCGTCGATCACCTCCACGTCGTGGACCGACCGGTGCACGAGGGTGGCCAGCTTCATCAGGCCCATCGGGTAGTCCTCGGCCTTGACGACGATCTCCTCGCCGGACCCGTCGTCGAGCATGAACACCGCCTGGCCGGTCGGGATCGTGCGGATCCGCTGTGCCTTCGAGATGTCGACACCTTGGCGGAGGTCCCACCGGCGGACGGGGCGGTCACGGTCGTCGGACACCTGGGCGGCGGGGACGGCCGAGCGTTGCACCCGCGAGCTGCGCTGCTGGAGGGTGTGGGTGAGCTCGTGCGCGAGCAGCTCCTGCCCGGAGCTGCTCGCGGGCTGGTACGCGCCCGACGAGAAGTAGATGTCCGAACCGGTCGTGAACGCCCGGGCGTTGAGCGAGCGGCTGATGCGGTCGGCCTCGCCGTCGGCGTGGATGCGCACGTTCGAGAAGTCGGCCCCGAAACCGTGCTCCATGCGGCTGCGGACCTCGTGATCGAGCGGTCGGCCGCCACCGACGGAACGCTCGACCCGGCGGGCGATCTCCGGCGCCGCCGGGCCACCGTCGAGGCCGTGACCGGCATCGTCGCGGCTGTCGCCCGCGCGTCGGATGCGTCCGGTCGCGGCCTGGTCGTGGTCGATCGCGGTGTGGCCCATCGCGGCCTCGTTCGGTTGCGCGACGGCGTCGCCGTCGGGCCTGGCCAGGCGCTGCAGCACCCGGGCGGCGATGGCGTCGGCTTCGCGCTCGAGCGGATCGTCGACCGCGCCGACTTCGAGCTTGGCCTGGACGACAGGGCGCCGGCGCGTGGCGACCGGCCCCAGCGCGTCCTCGACGATGGCGCTCCCAGGTCGCTGCCCAGGTCGCTTCACGCGTTCGTGGCGTTCGAACATCTGGATCCTCCTGGTCCCCTCCTGGTCCATCCCTGATGCACCGCTGGCCCACCCGGGGCCGCGTCCTCGACCCACCGTGGTGTACACGATAGTCCACGTCCTGTGACGGATGTGACCCTCCCGGTAGGCTCGCCGACCGATGAAGGCCCTGATCCTCGCCGGCGGCGCCGGTACGCGGCTGCGGCCGATCACCCACACCCGGGCGAAGCAGCTCGTGCCGGTCGCCAACAAGCCGATCCTGTTCTACGGGATCGAGGCGATGGTCGCGGCGGGCATCACCGAGATCGGCGTGATCGTGGGCGACACCCGCGCCGAGGTGATGGATGCGCTCGGCGACGGCAGTCGGTTCGGCGCGTCGATCACCTACATCCCCCAGGACGAGCCGCTCGGGCTCGCCCACTGCGTGCTGATCGCCCGCGACTTCCTCGCCGACGACGAGTTCGTGATGTACCTCGGGGACAACCTGTTGGAGCAGGACCTCGCCGCGTTCGTGTCGGCGTTCGCCGCCGCCCGCGACGGTTCGGCCCCGCCGACCGCCCAGATCCTGCTCAAGCAGGTCCCCGATCCGCACCGCTTCGGGATCGCCACCCTCGACGCCGAGGGACACGTCGTCCAGCTCGTGGAGAAGCCCGACGACCCGCCGTCGGACCTCGCGCTCGTCGGTGTGTACCTGTTCGACCCGACGATCCACGCCGCCGTCGCCGGGATCGAGCCGTCGGCGCGCGGCGAGCTCGAGATCACCGACGCCATCCAGTGGCTGATCGACGCCGGCCATCGGGTGCGGTGCGAGCTGCTCACCGGATGGTGGATCGACACCGGCAAGCTCACGCCGCTGCTGGAGGCGAACCGTTTGTTGCTGGAGAAGCTCGAGCGGCGCATCGACGGGACGGTCGACGAGGCGTCGGTGCTCGACGGCCGGGTCGTGGTGGACGAGGGCGCCGAGGTCGTCAACTCGACGATCCGGGGCCCGGTGGCGATCGGCCCGGGGACGCGCGTGGTCGACAGCTTCATCGGGCCGTTCTCGGCGATCGGTGGCCGGTGCGAGGTGACCAACAGCGAGATCGAGCACTCGGTCGTGATGGACGATTCGCGCGTGGTCGACATCCCCCGGCTCGAGGACAGCCTGATCGGGTCCGACGCGGTGGTCGCCCGGTCCAAGC
>SKSP01000284.1 GCA_007122945.1 Ilumatobacteraceae bacterium
AGTCGGTGCGGGCCTCGTCGGGCTCGACGCCCAGGTGGATGGCGGGCACATCCGCGTTCCAGGCCCGTTCCAGCGCGTAGGCACCGGGCCGGTCCGACACGACGGCCACGACACGAGCGTGGAGGCGCCCGTCGTGGCAGGCGTCGAGGATCGCCTGGAGGTTGGAGCCGTTGCCGGATGCGAGGACGACGAGACGCACACCGTCGGAGGGCATCCGGCGCGCGTCTCCCGTGTCGGGGTCTGCGTCGGGACCGTTCGACCTCGCCATGCTCCGACGCTAGGCGGTCCGGGCGCCGTGGTGCGGGAGATCGGACGAAAAGTCAGCGGAGCGGACGTCACACTCCGAGGGCGTCACACGAGCCTGACGGACCGTCCGGGGTCGGCGGCGACCAGTTCACCGATGACCCATGTCGGCTCCGCGATGGCGCCACGGACGGCCTCGACGTCGTCCGCGGCGCACACCACGACCATGCCGATCCCCATGTTCAGCGTGCGGTGGAGCTCGTGGTCGTCGACGCCCGTGGCGAGCTCGCGCACGAGCCGGAACAGCGGTGGGACCGGCCAGCTGCCGAGGCGCACCTCGGCATCGACGCCGGGGGGCAGCACCCGCGACACGTTGCCCGGGAGCCCGCCCCCGGTGATGTGCGCCAGCGCCTTCACCCGACCGCCGGCGAGCGCGGGCGTGAGCACGTCGAGGTAGGAGCGGTGCGGTTCCAGCAGCGCCTCGCCCAGCGGGCGGTCGAACCCGTCGGGCACGGCGTCCATGGGGACCCACTCGAACAGTCGGCGGAGGAACGAGTACCCGTTGGTGTGCGGCCCGCTCGACGCCACCCCGACGAGCACGTCGCTCGCCGCGACGTCGTCGCGGGGGAGCAGCGCGTCACGTTCCGCCACGCCCACGATGGTGCCGGCCACGTCGAACGCGCCGGGGGCGTACACGCCGGGCATCTCGGCCGTCTCGCCGCCGAGCAGCGCGCAGCCCGCCCCCTCGCACGCCTCGGCCATCCCGGTGACGACCTCCGCCACGAGCTCGGCGTCCAACCGGCTGGCGGCGATGTAGTCCAGGAAGAACATCGGACGTGCCGCTTGCACGAGGATGTCGCCGACGCAGTGGTTGACGATGTCGTGGCCCACCCCGCGCACGCGGCCGAGGCGCGCCGCCAGATCGACCTTGGTCCCGACGCCGTCGGTCGAGGCGACCAGCACCGGGTCGCGCATCGTCGCCAGCCCGGCCGCCGACACGGCACCGCCGAAGCTGCCGACGCCCCGGAGGACGTCGGGGCCGTGGGTCCGCTCGACCGCGGCGCGCATCGCCGCCACCGCGCGGTCACCCTCGTCGATGTCGACGCCGGCCGCGGCGTACGAGGTGAGCATCGCACCAGGGGCCCGCCAGCCGATGTCACGTCGGACCTGCATCCCGTCGAAGGAGACCTCGGCGATCCCTCGGTACGCGGCGGCACGGGCCATCGCCAGGTCGTCGCCCAACCCGGTGACCGCGAGGACGCGCCCGCCGGCGACCGTCAGGCCACCGTCGGCGTCCGCGGACGTGCCGGCCGGGAACAGCAACGCGTCGTCGGCGAGGGGGCCGACGGAGATGGCCGCGCCGACGACCGGCGCATCCGGGTAGCCGGGAGCCGCGGCGACGACCGTGACCGCGGCGCCCGGTCGGACGACGATGTCCTCCTGCGCGAGCCGGCCCTGCGTGCAGGCGAGCGCGTGCGCGGCGAGGTCGGAGTCGAGCAGCGGGAGCACCGCCTGGGCCTCGGGATCGCCGAAGCGGCAGTTGTACTCGATCAGCCGGGGCCCGTCGGCCGTCAGCATCAGCCCGGCGTAGAGCACACCGACGTACGGGGTGCCGTCGGCGCGGAGATGGTCGAGGACCGGCTGGACGAACGTCGCCACGAGCTCGTCGGGGTCGAGAGGGAGCGGCGCCGGGGCGTACGCACCCATCCCACCGGTGTTCGGGCCGGTGTCGGCCTCACCGATGCGCTTGTGGTCCTGGGCGAGCGGCAGGGGGCGCGCCGTCGCTCCGTCGCACAGGGCGAGCAGCGAGACCTCCGGGCCGACGAGCCGCTCCTCGAGCACGAACGGGCCTTCCGACGCCGTGGCGTGGATGGCCGCTCGCGTCGCCTCGTCGCCGTCGGGCACGATCACGCCCTTGCCGGCCGCGAGACCGTCCAGCTTGACGACCACGGGGTGCCCCGATCCGGCGTACCACTCGACGCCGGCGTCCGCGTCGTCGCGTTCGAAGCGGGCATGGCGCGGTCCGGGGATGCCGAGGCCGGTCGCGAGCTCGCGGGCCCACCCCTTCGAGGACTCGAGCCGTGCCAGGGCGGCGGTCGGGCCGAAGCACGCGACGCCGTGCGAGGCGCACTCCTCCGCGACGCCCGCCACGAGCGCCGCCTCCGGCCCGACGATCACCAGGTCGGTGGCCCGGCCCGAGAGCCGAGTCCCCAGCGCCGGTCCGTGGGCGACGACGTCGACGTCGTGGCCGTGGCGCCGGCAGGCCCAGGCGACGGCCGCCTCTCGGCCGCCGGTGCCCACGACGACGACGCGCAGTGGGGTCGTCGGGTCAGGCAAGGACGCCCTCGAAGGAGAGCTTGGCCTGGGCGTCGCCGATGGGGATCGGGTAGCGCCCGGTGTAGCACGCGTTGCAGTACCCGTCGGCGCGGCTGACGGCGGCCATCATCCCGTCGAGGGACAGGAACGCCAGGCTGTCCGCACCGATGTGCTCGGTCATCTCGTCGACCGTCAGCCGGGCGGCCATCAGGTCGCCGTCGTGACCCATGTCGACGCCGAAGTGGCACGCGTGGGTGATCGGCGGGCACGTGATGCGCATGTGCACCTCGGTGGCCCCGGCGTCGCGAACCAGCTTCACGAGCGGGCCGGCCGTCGTGCCCCGCACGAGCGAGTCGTCGATCATGACGACCCGGCGTCCGCGCAGGTTCTCCGACAGCGCGTTGAACTTGAGCGCGACGCCGCGTTCGCGGATGTCCTGCGTCGGCTCGATGAACGTGCGGCCGATGTAGCGGTTCTTGATGAGTCCGTCGTTGAACGGCAGTCCGCTCGCCCGGGCGAACCCGATCGCCGCCGGGATGGACGAGTCGGGCACCGGGATCACGACGTCGGCGTCGACCGGCGACTCGCCGGCGAGCCGCTCGCCGAGGCGCTGCCGCACCTCGTGGACGCCCTGGTCGTCCCACACCGAGTCGGGTCGCGAGAAGTAGACGAACTCGAACGTGCAACGGGCACCCGACGTCGCCGGGGCCAACGCCTGATGGCGGGTCAGCTCGGCCCCCTGGAGCGTCACGATCTCGCCGGGACGAACCTCGTCGATGTCGACGCAGCCGAGCGTCGAGAGCGCACACGTCTCGCTGGCGACGGCGTGTCCGCCGCCGGGTAGGCGGCCCACCGACAGCGGTCGGAAGCCCCACGGGTCGCGCACGGCGATCACCTGATCGGTCGCGAGGATCACCATGGAGAACGCACCCTTCCAGGCCGGCAGCGTCCGCTCGACCCGCTCCTGCCAGGTCCGCCCACCGGCGGCCGCCAGCATCAGCGTGAGCACCTCGGTGTCGCTCGTGGCCGTCAGGCCGAACCCGCGCTGGAGCAGTTCGTCGCGCAGCGCGTTGGCGTTCACGAGGTTGCCGTTGTGGGCGACCGCGAGCGGCCCGTGCATCGTCTCGACGAGGAACGGCTGGATGTTGCGGGTGGCGCTCGACCCGGTGGTGCTGTACCGGGTGTGGCCGATGGCGTGGTAGCCGGTGAGCGGCCCGAGGGTCTCGGGGGTGAACACGGTCGAGACGAGGCCGGGATCCTTGTGCAGCCGGGCGCGCTGCCCGTCGCTGACGGCGATGCCCGCCGCCTCCTGGCCGCGGTGCTGCAGGGCGAACAGACCGAAGAACGCCAGCTGGGCGACACCGTCGCCGTGCGGCGTCGAGATGCCGAGCACGCCGCACTCCTCGCGGGGCCGGTCGGAGATCCGGATCGGGATGGGGGTGCTCACAGCAGACCTGCCTCGGTGAGGTTGGCGACGATGCGCTCGGGGACAGGGTACGCCCCGGGGATCAGCGGGCGGCCGACGATCCGCCGGAACGCCTCGACGTAGCGGTCGGAGGTGGCCGTCCACGTCTCGGGCGGCAGCTCGGGGATCGGGCCGTCACCGCGGTAGCCGAGATCGGCGAACGCCCGACGGACGACCTCTTTGTCGAGGCTCTCGGGCTCCTCCCCGGCGCGCACGCGCTCCTCGTAGGAGGCGGCCAGCCACCAGCGCGACGAATCGGGCGTGTGGACCTCGTCGATCAGGACGAGCCCGCCGTCGCGGTCGAGGCCGAACTCGTACTTCGTGTCCGCGAGCAGGGCGCCGTTCGCGGCCCCGACGGCCATGCCGAGCTCGAACACCGCCAGCGCGACCGTCTGGACCTGGTCCCACAACGGGGCCTCGACGAGGCCTCGCTCCACGACCTCGGCGCAGCTGATCGGCTCGTCGTGGCCCGCCTGCTCGCCCGGACCGCTGCCGGAGCCCTTCGTCGTCGGGGTGATGATCGGCGTGGGGAGGGGCTCGTTCTTCTGGAGGCCCTCGGGCAGGCGGTGCCCGTCGATGACGCGTTGCCCGTCGGCGTAGCGCCGCCACAGCGACGTGTCGGTGACCCCGGTGATGTGCCCGCGCACGACCACCTCGACGGGCAGCGGCGTCACCGAGCGCACGATCGACACGTTCGGATCGGGGACGTCGAGCAGGTGGTGACGGGCGCCGAGGCGGCCGAGCAGCTCGATCATCCGGCCGAACCACCACGCCGACAGCTCGTTGAGGACCTGCCCCTTGTACGGGACACTGGCGATGACCCGGTCGAACGCTGACAGCCGGTCGGTGGTGATCAGCAGCCGGCGCTCGACGCCGTCGGCGCTCTCGGGGAGGGCGTAGGAGACGCGGACCTTCCCCTCGCGACGACCGGGCAGGGGCAGGTCGATGTCGGTGAACACCTCGACCGGTTTTCGATCGCGGCGCGCCCGGATCACGTCCAGACCTCCTCGGCGGCTCGGACCCCGTTGCGGAACAGGTGTAGGCCGAGTGTGGTGTCGTCCGCGGCGCGACGATGGTGACGCGGGTGCTGTCGGGCGAGCACGTGGTTCTCCGGGTGTGGCATGAGGCCGAGGACACGACCGGTCGGGTCGCACACCCCGGCGATGTCGGCGACGGAGCCGTTGGGGTTCGGCGACGCGTACCGGAGTGCGACCTGGCCGGCGCCGGCGAGCGCGTCCGGATCGGGGTGCACGTAGCGGCCCTCGCCGTGGGCGATCGGGCACTCGAGGGGGCCTGGCAGGTCGCGCGTCCACACGCAGGCCGACGCGGGTTCGGGGGCGAGCTCGACCCACCGACAGTCGAAGGTGCCGCTGCGGTTGTGGCCGAGGGCGCCCGGGAGCAGTCCGGTGCGGGTCAGCACCTGGAATCCGTTGCAGATCCCGATGATCGGTCGGCCGTCCGCCACGAACCTCGCCAGCGCGTCGCCGAGCCCGACGTCGAGATCCAGCGCGAGCATCCGACCGGCGCCGAGCGCGTCCGCGTAGCTGAACCCCCCGGCGACCAGCACGAGGGCGGTGTCGTCGAGCCGTTCGGGGGCGTCCGCCAACCGATCGGCCCGCACGATCTCGGGTGTGGCGCCCGCGAGCTCGAGGGCGAGGACGGCGTCGGGGTCGCGGTTCGTGCCGGGACCGACGAGCACGATCGCGGGGACACCGGTCACGATGTCGCCCCGCTCGTGGCGTGCCGGCCGGTCCGCTGGTGGGCGGCGACGAGCTCGTCGACATCGACCGACACCGCGCCGGTGATCGTCAGCACGGCGTCGTCGGTGACCTCACCGATCCGGGTGACGGGTTCGTCGAGCGTCTCGGTGAAGGCGTCGACGTCGTCGGCGCGGACCGCGACGACGAATCGGCTGGCGGATTCGGCGAACAGCGCCGTCGTGAGGTCGGGGTGCCCGACCTGGTCGATCCGGGCGCCGCGGCGGCCGGCGATGCACATCTCGGCGACGGCGACGGCGAGTCCGCCCTCGCTCGGGTCGTGGCACGAGCGCACGAGACCCGCGCGGATCGCCCGGTGGAGCCGGCGGAACCGTTCGGGGGCGCGCTCGTCGGGCCATGGGGCCCGACCGGCCCGGGCCGGTGGCCCGAGGACGAGGTCGAGGTGGGAGCCGGCGAACTCGTCGTGTGTGGTGCCCAGGAGGACCAGCACGTCGCCGGGCTCGACGAGGTCGGGTGTCACGATCCGCTCGACGTCGGGGAGGTGCGCGACGGCGGTGATCACCAACGTCGGGGGCACGGCGTGGCGTGCGCCGTCGCTCCCGGTGTACTCGTTGTTCAACGAGTCCTTCCCCGACACGAACGGGGCCCGGTGGGCCCGCGCGGCCGCGACGCAGCCGTCCAGGGCGGCCACCAACTCGCCGAGCGTGCTCGGCCGGCGTGGGTCGCCCCAGGAGAAGTTGTCGAGCAGGGCGACCCGGTCCGGGTCGGCGCCGACCGCGACCACGTTGCGGATCGCCTCGTCGACCACGGTGCGTGCCATCGCCTCGGGGTCGTGCAGGCCGTACCAGGGGTTCACCCCGATGCCGACGGCGAGGCCGTGCGACGCGGCCGGCTCGGCGAGGACGACGCCGTCGGCGGGGCCGTCGCCGTGTGCCCCCACGAGCGGTCGCACGAGCGTGGCCCCCCGGATCTCGTGGTCGTAGCGGTGGATCGTCGCCGCCTTCGACGCGATGTTGCGGTGCGCGAGCAGCCGCAGGAGGAGCGCCGCGTGGTCGACGTCGGGCCGCGCCGATCCGCTGCCGGGGGCCGAACGGGCCGGGCGGGGCATCGTCGCGGTCATCCGGCGGGTCGGCCGTCCGTCGTGGAGGAACGTCGTGTCGAGATCGAGCACGACCTGGCCCCCACTGCGGACGACGAGTCGCCCGTCGCCGGTGAACGCCCCGAGGTCGGCGGCCTCCACGCCGGCGGCGTGGCAGCGCGCCTGCAGCGCCGGCAGCCGATCGGGGGCGACGGCGACGACCATGCGCTCCTGGGCCTCCGACAGCCAGACCTCCCACGGTGCCAGACCGGCGTACTTGAGCGGGACGTGGTCGAGCTCCACGTCGGCACCGACGCCGTCGGCCATCTCGCCGACTGCCGACGACAACCCACCGGCACCGCAGTCGGTGATCGCCGAGTACAGGTCCTCGGCGCCGACCAGCACGTCGATCAGCAGCTTCTCGGTGACGGGATCGCCGATCTGCACGCTCGCGCCGGCGACCTCGCCGGTGCTGGCGTCCATCGTCAGCGACGAGAACGTGGCGCCCCGGATCCCGTCGCGACCGGTGCGGCCCCCGAGCACCACGACGCGGTCGCCGGGGTGCGGGCCGGTGTGCGGGGCGCGATCGGGCGCGGTGCCGATGCAGCCGGCGAACACGAGCGGGTTGGTGGTGTACGCGGGGTCGTACAGCACGGCGCCGGCCACGGTGGGGAGGCCGATCTTGTTCCCGTAGTCGGCGACGCCGTCGACCACGCCGGCGCGGATCCGGCGGGGGTGGAGCGCGCCGTCGGGGACGTCCGCGAGCGGCGTGTCGGGCGGGCCGAAGCACAGCACGTCGGTCACCGCGATCGGACGGTGGGCGGCGCCGAGCACGTCGCGGATGACCCCGCCCACGCCGGTGTTCGCACCACCGAACGGCTCCACCGCGGACGGATGGTTGTGCGTCTCGGCCTTCAGGGCGACGGTGGTCCCCGGCGCGAACGACACGATGCCGGCGTTGCCGACGAACGCCGAGCGGACGAACGGGGCGTCGATCTCCTCGGTACAGTGTCGGAGGGCGGCGAGCAACGACGGTCGGGCGATGCCGTCGTCCGCGACGATGTCGGCGCGGAACGTCTTGTGGGCACAGTGCTCGCTCCACGTCTGGGCCAGGGTCTCCATCTCGGCGTCGGTGGGGTCGCGGCCGGCACCGCGGAAGTGGTCACGGACGACGCGCAGCTCCTCGGGGTCGAGCGCGAGCGAGCGCTCCGTGCCGAGTCGGGCCAGCCCGGCATCGTCGAGGTCGCGGATCGCGATCGTCTCGGCCGCGATCCGGGCGTGGGTGTCGGGGACCACGGGTGGGTCGAGCGGGGCCGGGCCCCAGCGTTCGATGACCGGGTTCGCCACGACCCGACGGATGACCCGTTCGATGGTCGCCGGGTCGATGGGATCGCGCCCGCCCTCCGTCGCTCCGAACGTGACCCGTCGCCCGGTGGCGGCCGCCGTCAAGGGGATGTCGAGCCGGTGGGCGGCGGTGAGCACCGCGGCGGCGGACGTGTCGGTGACACCCGGCAGCAGCGTGATCTCGAGCGTGTGCTCGGGGGCGTCGACCGTCCACGTCCCGGTCTGCAGCAACGGGTCGACCAGCAGGTCCGCGAGCGCGGCGCGGTGCGCGTCGTCGAGGTCGCCCCCGAGGTACACGACGTCGGCGACCGACACCCCGCCCGGGATCTCGAGGCCGAGATCGGCCGCGGCGCGGTCGATGTCGCGTGCCCGAGGATCCTGGCCGATCGTGGTGATGGTCAGTCGATGGCCGGCGCCCACACCCCGACCCTACGGAACTCGCGCGCCCGCAGTGACGTCCGTGGACGAAATGTCAGC